>JAEYYE010000135.1 GCA_023430945.1 Bacteroidota bacterium | reverse complement strand
CGCCGGTGCGAATGCGATCGGTGCCTTCGTCGAACACCTTCTTCAGGTTCTCCACGTTCACCGGTTCGCCCCGCATCTCCAGCTTTTCCGCCGCGGTGACCGCTGGCGGCACCACGATCCACAGAATGATGTAGATCAGCCAGCCCACGCCGAGGAAGAGAAGGATGATGTAGATCACGCGAAGGATCAACGGATCGATGGAGAAGTACGCGCCGATCCCACCGAGCACACCGCCCACCCAGCGATCCTCGGTATCGCGGAAGAGGCGTTTGCGTCGCGAAGTGCCGGCCTGCGTCCAGCTGCCACCCGAACCTGGCGGCAGTGCTGCGGTCTCTTCCGTGGCATCTGCACCGAGGTAATCTTCCGGCTGGCCCATGATCGCGATCACATGGTCCACATCGCCGATCGAGACGACCTGCCGCATGCCGGCCAGGCGTTCCTGCAACAACTCCGCGATCCGCGCTTCAATGTCGGCCATGATCTCTTCGGATCCACCGCTGCCGGTGAACTGGATGCGGATGCTGTCCAGGTAGCGGTGCAGTTTCTCGTAGGCATCCTCTTCGATGTGGAATACCGTGCCGCTGATGTTGGCTGTTAGCGTCTTTTTCATCGTTGTGCGTTCCTGCGGGTGGTCTTCTTAACGGCTTGTGAGAGTTCTTCCCAGGTCTGATCGAGTTCGGTAAGGAATTTTTCGCCCACGGTGGTGAGGCGGTAGTATTTGCGCGGCGGGCCGGAGCGCGATTCCTCCCAGCGATAGGTGAGAAGTCCCGCATCCTTCAGGCGGGTGAGAAGCGGATACAGCGTGCCTTCCACCACGATCAGTTTCGCCTCCTTCAACCGCGCGATTATGTCGCTCGGGTACAGTTCCCCCTGCGCGAGCACACCCAGGATGCAATACTCGAGCACGCCCTTCCGCATCTGCGCCTTTGTGTTCTCCACTTTCATGCTTCGGCCGCCGTAGCCCGGCGAGGCGTTCGTTCAGCTACCATGGATCACCAATGTTCTTTGACGCTCCAAAGATATATGCGAAGGTTGGTACTATGCAACGCAAGGTAGTATTGTTTTTGATGGACGGTAATTTTCGGTTGATGGATGGCAGATCGGCGTAAAAGGATCTTTTCACCGATCTTGCGGCCCGATCGGAAGCGACAGAATTTCGATCAGTGAGGGTGAGGGATAGCGATCACAAGAGAAGAGGAAGGAAGTCCGGCGGATTCATCGCCGATCTGCGCGATGTGTTCGAGCGGTATTCGAAGCGCACCTCGGTACCGCACAAGCGATCCATCTTCCTGTTGATCATGGTCGGCGCGTTGTTGCGCGGCTGGATGCTCTTGGAACCGATCACCTACGATGAGGCGCGCGCATTCGATCTGTACATCAGCCGTCCGGTCGGCGAGCTCATCACCCAGAAGACCGATCCGCTCGCCCACACCTTCTATGCGCTGCTGGCCAAGGTTAGCGTGGCGATCTTCGGGATCGGCAAGGTGGCGATCAGGCTTCCGGCGTTCATCGCGAGCATCCTTTCCATGGCGCTGTTCTACCTGTTCACCCGCGCGATGTTCAACCGCTACATCGCCATGTTGGTGCTGGCTCTGGTGGCCTCATCGGGTCCGCTGATCGAGTATGGGGCGCTGGCGCAGGGCCATTCCGTGGGATGGATGTTCATGGTGCTTGCGCTGGTGCTGGGCAGGCATTTCGTGAAGGAGAACAACGCGGTGAGCGCCATCCTGATCGGGGTTTCGCTTGGCCTGGGCATGTGGACGCTTACGGCGATGATCTATCCTTCGCTCACGGTCTTCATCTACCTGCTCCTCTATATCCTGCTGCGTTACCAGGGGTCGATCCGCAGCAGGCTCATGCTCCTGATCACCTCGTTCATCATCTTCGTTGCTCTTGTAACGGTCCTCTACTTCCCGATCCTTTCGCAACAAGGTCTTGCCTTCCTGCTGGACCAGGCGCCGAACATGGACAACACGTGGCGCAAATTCGGGCGCCAGCACCAGGATGCGGCGTTCGATCTATGGGTCGCGATCGCTGATACCACCGGAAATGTGATCGCACTTCTTGGGATCATCGCTGTGCTGGTTTCCGCTTTCATCTCCTTGAAATACCGGGTGATCATGTTCGCGGTGGCGCTTGGTGCGATCCCGCTGGTATTGCTGCAGAAGTTCGTTCCGCCGCCGCCGGTGTGGTATTACACGCTTTTCCTGCTTCACCTCGGATCGGGCATTGCCATCTTCTATCTGCTTAAGCTGATCCAGGAGAAGTTCTTCACTTCACTGGGAAAGCGCACACGCACCGCGTACACGAGCCTTATCATTCTCTTCGGTCTTGGCTTGATCGGCATGAATGAGATCCGCACCCGTATCACACGTTTCCCCGAAGCCGCTTCGATCGCGGCTTATTTGAACAACGCGGTTTCGCCGGAAGACAAAGTGTATGTGGATCCGCCGTGGGATGCGCCGGTGAAATTCCATGCACGCGATCTGGGGATCGAACGCGATCGGTTCCAAGGCCGACCAGCGATCGGCGGATGGGTCTTCGTGATCATTTCTCCCGAGGATGGACAGCGGCCCGAACAGGTGTTGAAGAGCACGCGCGTGGCGGCCGGCTCGATCGGAAAACTGCAGATGGTGAAGGATTGGCCGAGAATCCAGATCTTTGCAGCCCGTTATCGCGAAGGGCAGTCCGCCACCGGGCGCTGAAATGCCTTTCGGCCGATCGAACGGATCGCCGATCAACAGCACGAACATGGCAGAAGAAGGACGTCAGATAATCTTCAATATGGTGAAGGTGGGGAAGACCCTGCCTTCGGGAAAAAAGATCCTAAACGACATCTACCTCGGATTCTACTACGGGGCCAAGATCGGGATACTGGGTTTGAACGGATCGGGGAAATCAACCCTGATGCGGATCATCGCCGGCAAGGACAAGAACTACGATGGCGATGTACACCTGAGCCCCGGTTATACGATCGGCCACCTGGAGCAGGAGCCCGAGCTCGATGAGAGCAAGACAGTGATCGAGATCGTGCGTGAAGGCGTGCAACCGATCATGGACCTGCTGAAGGAGTACGAGGACGTGAACAACAAGTTCGCCGATCCGGATGTATTGGAAGATCCGGACAAGATGGACAAGTTGATCGCACGGCAGGGTGTGTTGCAGGACAAGATCGAAGCGGTGGGCGCGTGGGAGATCGACCAGAAGCTCGAAGTTGCGATGGATGCGCTTCGCACGCCCGATGGCGATACGCCGATCAAGGTGCTTTCAGGTGGTGAGCGCCGCCGCGTTGCGTTGTGCCGCCTGCTTCTGCAAAGCCCGGATATTCTTCTGTTGGACGAACCGACCAACCACCTGGATGCGGAAAGCGTGGCCTGGCTGGAGCATCATCTCGCCGAATACAAAGGCACGGTGATCGCGATCACGCACGATCGCTATTTCCTCGACAACGTCGCAGGGTGGATCCTGGAATTGGATCGCGGCGAAGGCATTCCGTACAAAGGCAATTATACCAGCTGGCTGGAGCAGAAGACAGCGCGCCTGGCGCAGGAAGAAAAGAGTGAAAGCAAGCGCCAGCGTGTATTGAAGCAGGAATTGGAATGGGTGCGCAGCAATCCGAGCGCACGGCGTACAAAGAGCAAAGCGCGTCTGCAGAATTACGAGAAGATGCAGAGCGAAAGTGTGAAAGAGAAGGAAGCCAAGCTCGAGATCTACATCCCGAACGGTCCGCGCCTCGGCGACAAGGTGATCGAATTCAAAGGCGTTTCGAAATCATTCGGTGACCGGTTGTTGTTCGAAGATCTTTCCTTCAGCCTGCCACCCGCTGGGATCGTAGGTGTGATCGGTCCGAACGGCGCTGGTAAGACCACCATGTTCCGCCTGATCCAGGGTGAAGAAAAACCGGATTCGGGTTCGATCACGATCGGAGAGACCGTACAGATGGCCTATGTGGATCAAAGCCACAAGGAACTTGTTCCGGAAAAGACCGTGTGGCAGGTGTTGAGCAACGAGCAGGAGAACATGTCGATCGGTGGAACATTGGTGAACAGCCGCGCCTACCTAGCGCGATTCAACTTCACCGGACAGGACCAGAGCAAGAAAGTAGGTGTGCTTTCCGGTGGTGAACGCAATCGTCTACACCTCGCGATGACATTGAAAGAAGGAAGCAATGTGCTTCTGCTGGACGAACCGACGAACGATCTGGACGTGAACACACTTCGCGCGCTCGAGGAAGCGATCCAGGATTACAGCGGGTGCGCGGTGATCATCAGCCACGATCGTTGGTTCATGGACCGCGTGTGTACGCACATCCTCGCTTTCGAAGGCGATAGCAAAGTGTATTGGTTCGAAGGCGGCTTCAGCGATTACGAAGAGAACTACAAGAAGCGCGTGGGCGATGTGATCCCGCAGCGCTTGAAGTACAAGAAGCTGGTAAGAGGCTGATCGGAATTCCGATCGAAAGAAGCCCGGCCGATCGGCCGGGCTTCTCTTTTCCGAAAAGCTCAGATCCTGGCGTTAGATCTTTATTAACAATTCTTGGAATTTGCTGATCCTTGATCCATCTTTAAGATCTGGCTGATGGAGTGCAAGGTTTCTTGCACATGTGCGAAGGATCGTTGGATAGAATTCTTGTTCATCCTCGCATGGATCACAATTACTGTAAGTATTAATGAAGAAGCCCCCGGTGCTCTAACACCGAGGGCTTTGGTCGCTCATCATTCACCCCCTAAAGGCATAGGAAAAGCAAAATAGAGCAACACAAAGTTAGGCGATCCATTGCCATGCAGGCAGCGCCAGCCGCGCAGAAGCGGTCTTGAACATGGAGCCACCCATCAGGAAGTGATGGGGCACTTGCGCAGCTTTGCCGCAGCTGCAGGCCTTGTTCAGGCCAATGAATTAAGCGGTTGGACCGGAACGATGCTTCCGGCCAATATGAACTTTTGAACGATGAAGAACACCTCCGCTATACAAAACCTCATACAACGCATGAAGCTCGTTGTGGCTTTTGTTGCGGTGGTGTTCTGCATATCATACACCACGCACGCCCAGAACTGGGTTCCCAACCCGGGGTTCGAGGAAACGGATAGCTGCACATTTGGTCTTGGCCTTGGTGAACTGCACCATTGGTACAGTGCCAATATTACTCCGGACCATCTGCAGGGTTGTTTGCCATACGGGTTGGTAAACAGTCTGCCATTGAACATCGCGACTTTTCAGCATCCCTTCGAAGGAAGTTCGTGTGCGGGCATTATCACCTTCGATGGCCATACTGGACTGGAGCAGCGGGAGTGGCTTATAGTGTCCTTATTGGACACCTTGGTGCCGGGCCAGACCTATTATTGCAGCTTAAGATCGAATGCGGCATTCGCAGGCTACGACCCAATAAATTGGCTAGCCAGCAGCCATCTGGGCATGCACTTTACTACCTACAACCGTCAATGGACCCAGGGGGATCCGTATCCTACGGCCTTGAATTTTGCGCATATCCTCTATCCGCAAATCCTAAGCGATACGTTGGGCTGGACCCTGGTGAGCGACAGCTTCATTGCTGACAGTGCCTACACTTACCTGATGATCGGCAACTTTTTCAGCAACGCGCTCACGGATACGCTCCACTTCGCACCACCCCACCCGGATTGGTATGCCTTCAGCTACACGCTCGTGGATGCTGTTTGTGTATCCCCCAACGCGGCAGGGTGCGATTCAAGCCAAGGCCTGGAGGAATTGGCGCGAACCGCACCGTTCGTGTATCCGAACCCAGCCAGCGATGTGCTTGTAATAGTGAATGCGGCAGGCAGTGCTGGGGTTATATTGGATATGCTGGGTAGGCGGGTGTGGAATGGCAGGGTGGACCATGATCGTTTCGCTGTGAATGTGGGATCCTGGGCTCGTGGTGCGTATGTGTTGCAAGTGCATGGAGTGCGTGGTGTGCAGATCGTGAAGTTCGTATTGGCCGAATAGGAGCATCCTTCTGGTCCTTTCGAAGATCTAAAAACGCGAAAGGACATGAGGACAAAGTTCAATATGAGGCACCTTGCTTGGGGTGTGCTCGGGCTTGTTACCCAACAAGTCTTCTCACAAGTAACCATTGATAATAACAACGGTCAAGCTGGGGCATTTGTGGGCTGGAATGCCGGTGCGAACCAGGTTTTGGAGGTGAAGAATGAGGCCAATGAACGCATCGAGTGGTATACGAATGACATCCGCCGCATGTGGCTAACACCCACGCTAACCGGCCTTACCGTAAATGGCTATACCGGCCTTGACCTGAGCGGCAGACTCGGTATCGGACATTTCAACGCACCGGTGAACCAACCGCTCACACTGTTGCATTTGGACAGTATGGGAACTGAGGTGGCCGGTTACCGGCCATGGATGGGCAC
>JAEYYE010000131.1 GCA_023430945.1 Bacteroidota bacterium | reverse complement strand
GATCGAATACTGGAACGGGATACCCTGGAATGGACGCGTGCCATTGAACGGTGGGATAGCACTGGAGAATGTCTCGAAGTCCAGGCAGTACACAGGGTAGCGCAATTGTTCGAGAAAGTGCTTGATCCGTTCCGTTTCGATCGAAGGCGATCCATTCCGGTGGACATCGATCTGTTTCTTTTGCCGCGAGTTCAGCGGAAGATCATCGGGAACATCGTCAAGCCGGATGATGCCTTGTCGGAAAAGCTCATGGCCTTTCACCTTTCCGTGGACCAGATCGAAGACCGAAGGTACGGGCAAATGCTTCCAGCAATGTTCCTTGAAGGGGCATTCGTACGGATCATCGCAATGCGGGCCGATCTCGCGCTGCGGTTCGATCCCGGCCGCCAGCATCTCCTTCAGCTTTTCGATCGTCGATCGCACATCAGCCTGCTTCTTCAATACTTCAGCAGACACATCCTGGATCGCAAATAGTTGCTGTACATCGATCGGGCCCTGACGCATGTAACGGTTGTCGATGTGCATCACGTGGATGCTGTTCAACTTCACACCGCATGAAGTGATCACATGGTATTGCAGTGCCGCATCCTCGATGAACTGTTCCTTCACGCTCGTGCTGCTCTTCACTTCGATCGCCTTCCATCCATCGCCATCACGCACCAGTATGTCCATCACCGCGAGCACATCCTCATGCTGGAAAGCGGCTTCGTAGATCACATCATGCGTGAGCAGCGCCCGCCGTGTCTTCTCCAACGCAGGGCCGTATTCACGATGATCCTCCGCCGAACAGTCGATGCCGCCGGGGAAGCGGGTGCACGCCAGATCACCGACCAGGGAACCTTGATCGAAGATCGCCTGCAATGAGGTCGAAGGGGGAGTGGCCAGCTCGCGGTCGTTCTTCAGCAGGTACAATGCCTTTTCGCATTGTTTGCCGCGCATGTAGCTGGATTTGCTGAGAAGATGCATTCGATCGGTCCCTGGCCGGACAAAGATCCACCGGCACTACGACAATGATCGTCGTTCCGATCAATATTGTTGCGCAGCCTTGGCGTGCATTTCCCGGATCGCCTTGGCGAGTGCGGCGGGTTCAAGCACTTTCACACTATCACCCATCCCCAGGATCTCCTGCCGCAATTCGTAATTCGGGGCCACGTAAAGCACTACTTCAACGGCCTTCGCATCATCGCGTACGATATGCTGGCTGCTGTGCAATGGCAAGGATTTCACGTACTTTCCTTGTTCGGGAGTGAAGCGTAGCGTGATCCTCACCGGATCTTTCACGCTGCGATCCACGCCGATCACGAAATCATATGCATCCATCACATCGATCTCCAATGCCGGGAATTTTCGCGCCATCACATGCAGGTCCTGGATGCGATCCAACCCGAATGCGACAGGCTCCTTTTTTCCTTCGCAAAGTCCGATCACATACCAGCGGCCATGGTATTCCTTCAGCAAAGCTGGGCGCAGCTTGTGTTCCTTCACGATGTCCACCTGATAGCGCTTGTACTCGAGCTTCACCCAGCGGCGCTCCTGGATGGCGCGGAGGAGTTGGGCCCAATGGCGCAGGCCCTGCAGCCTGCCGCGTCGTTCCATGGAAACAAATGGGGAAGCATCACGGATCGCGTGGCCATCGCCCCCGAGCATTTCACCGAGAACGGCGCGCTCCAAGAGCGGTAGCACACGTTCATGCTCGTCATCGTCATCGGAAAGAAAATACGTGTTCGTGTTCCGGTCGTACTCTATCTCCACGCCCAGATCTATCCGGATCTGTTCGATGTCGCGCTGGATCGTTCTGGAACTTACCGGAAGATCATTGTCGCCCAAGTGATCCACAAGCATTGCGAAGGTGGGGCGGGAACGGATCTTCTCAAGGATGAGCAGGTAGCGCTTCAATTTGCTTTGGAAGGACATGGCCGGTCGGATATGGATGTAACTACGCCACTTCATGTCGCTGTGGCGTTCCAAACTTCGGAGATCCGATCGGAACGAAGGCCTCTTAATTACCGGACTCCGGCGCGGCGCCTACTTTGGGCTCATCGCAATCCGGATGCTGCTCACCGGCGATCTCATAGGTACCGCCTGAAAGAAGGTGGTCCAGGCTGTCGCTGAATCCGCGGCTCACGGTATCTGCTTCGCGGGTTCCTCCACAGCGATCCACGGCCAGTTCCCCGCCTTCATCATGTGCGAATACCAGATACTTCGCTCCCTTCCTGAAAGTGAAGGCACAACTCCGATCGTCCAAACCGGTATCGATGTTGATCATGGCATTGGTGCTGCCCTTGAACGTGTGTTCCACGATGAAGCCGACCGTGATCCGCTCCACGATGTCGCGCTCCCATTTACCTACATCGTTCTTCGCATATATCGTGTCGGCCGCGGTCACTTCTCCAAGAAAGATCACGGATGCCCGGCACCAATGGTCGGTCACGCGTTGCGCCGGGCAATCGCATTCGCGAGGTGGTATATGGGCCGCTCCGGGGATCTGCGCCTGCAAAGTGCCTGAAAGAAGGAGAAGTAATATGGCGGGGATGAAGATCGATCTATTGCACATGGTATCTCACAGGCCACAAGATCCATTCCGTGCGAGTTCAATCCTTCGTTCCCAATTCAGCAAGCAGCCTTGCGATCGTTTGCCCATCGATGGGTTTCACGAGGTGGTGATCGAATCCTGCCTCCTGCGATCGCTTGCGATACTCTTCCTGGCCCCAGCCCGTAAGTGCCACCAACACGATGGATCTTCCCCATGCTTCGGCCCTGATCGCCCTGCATGCTTCGTAGCCGTTCATTCCAGGCATACCGATATCCATGAAGATCAATTCCGGCTTGAATTCCCCGGCCAGCTTCACCGCTTCTTCGCCATTGCGGGCCGAGCGCACCTGGTGGCCGAGCACCCTGAAGATGTTGGCCATGGTGGAGGTCGCATCCAGATTATCGTCCACCACAAGGATCCTGCGGTAGATGCCCTTCCGGGGTTTGCCTGGGGATGTCGGCAGGGTGGGAGCTTCCACCGGGATCGCTGTATCGGCCACGATCGGGAGGAATACCATGAACCTGCTACCGGTGCCCAATCCCTCGCTATACGCTTCAACGCGACCGCAGTGCATGGTCACCAATTGTTTCACGATGCTCAAGCCGATGCCCAGGCCGGTCTGCGAGCGTTCGAGCGAACGATCGACCTGGGTGAATATCTCGAAAACCTCCTTGAGCAGGTCAGGCGGTATGCCCAGGCCATCATCTGTCACCGTTACGATCGCTTCATCTCCATCGAGGCGCATCCCGATCGAAATGTGGCCACCTGGCTCCGTGTACTTGGTGGCGTTGTTCAGCAGGTTGGTGAATACCTGGGTAAGGCGTGTGACATCCGCTTCCACCACGATCGGGTCGGGCGTGAGAAGTACGTTCAGTTCATGGCCGGCCTTGTGGATCGCCGGGCGGCTGGTCTCCACCGCTTGTTCGATCACCGCACGCAGTTGAACGGGTTGCTTTCGTAATTCGATCGTTCCCCTGCTTATGCGGCTTACATCAAGCAGGTCGTCTATCAAACGCACCATGTGGCCCACCTGCCTGTCCATCATACGCTGGGTGTCCTGGCGCATCTTCACATCATCGTCCGCGAGTTCCAATATCCGCAGCCCGTTGCGCAAGGGTGCGAGTGGATTGCGCAGCTCATGTGCAAGCGTGGCGAGGAATTCATCCTTGCGCCGATCGGCCTCCATGAGCGCGATCTCCGTGAGTCGCCGCGATGTGATGTCCAGACAGGCGCCTGCGATCACGCGTTGCCCATTCGTGCCGTTCTCCACCAGCCGCCCCTGGATCTTCAGCCATCGTGGTTCCGATCCGCCGATCGCAAGTCGGAATTCACTGCGTATCTCGGCACCTTCCAGCAGGGCGTTCCGAAGTTCAGTTCCCAGCCAGCCCCGATCCTCGGGATGTACCATCTGCACGAGCTGTTCGATCCGCCAGGGATTGTGCGCGGAGGGAAGCCGCAGCAACTTCACCAGGTATTCATCGAGCACTATCTCATCCTGTTCCACACGGTAAAGCCATGTGCCCATATCGGCGGCGGATAATGCCATGCGCAGGTGTTCCTCGCTTTCCCTAAGTCTTTCCTCAATGATCCTTTTGTCGGTATTGTCCCGGAGCAATTTCGCGTAACCAACATGCTCACCATCTTCATTATTGATGCGGGTGGTGATGCCGTTCGCATAGAATTGGATCCCGCCCTTCCGCATCATCCAGCGATCATCAAGCGATGATCCATGAAGGGCCGCCAGCTGTAACTCCTGCTGTGGAATTCCCGCCTCAACATCTTCCGGCGTGAACAGATCGTCCAGCACAACATCGTTCATGAACTCCTCTTCGCCGTACCCGAACACCTGTTGCACTCCGATGTTCCAACTAGTCTGCCGGCCATCCTTGTCCAGTATGAAAATGGCGTAATCCGCCACTTGGTTCACAAGTGAGGAATACTGGTTCTCCAGTTTCTTCTTCTCCTGGCGCGAAGAACGTTTTCCCTGTGCTTTCCGACCGGCCTGATCTCCCACGACCGCAGGAGGTTGCAATGCCGGTGCCAGTGAGGGGTGTTCAGTGGCCGTTCAGATCGATAAGCCTCCAGCGCAGTGCGAAAAGTACCAGACCTGTCTTGCTCTTGATGTTGAATTTCTCGAACAGGGAAATACGGTATCCGTCGACTGTACGGCGGTGCACGCCCATCGCATCGGCGATCTGTTCATAGGTCGGCTCCCCATCCGAGCACACCAGTTTAAGGAAATCCATTTCACGCGGACTGATCTGTTCGATCGTGCGTTCACGCTCACGTTCATGCCGCGTCCGCAACCCTGGATTTTCCTGCATGGACCGGTGCATCTCGTCCGTGTAATAATAACCGGTGAGCATCAATGAATCCAGCGCGGCGCAAAGGATCTCCGGGCGGGCATTCTTCAGGATGAATCCACGCGCACCGGCCCGTACCGCCCTTACCAACGCATCATCAGCGGGATCGAACGTGAGAGCCAGTGATCGCACTTCCGGATGGTTGGCACGGAGCCAGGCGATGGTCTCGAACCCGTCCATCACGGGCATGTTCAGGTCCACGATCGCGATCGAAGGTGCATCGCTGCCCTGCAACCGGTCCATCAACTCCCGGCCGTGTGCGGCTTCGATGCGTACACGGTATCGTCCGAAGCCGTTCACCATGGTGGCGAGCCCATCGCGCACAAGATGATGATCATCCACCAATGCCACACTATGTTCCATCAGCGATCAGGGGTTTTATCTGCCAGCGACAACCTGTGCCCGGTGCGCTGTCGCACAGCGCTTGAAAGCCGATCAGCGCGCAACGCTTGCGGATGTTGCCGAGGCCGCTTTTGCGCTCCGTCCGATCGGGATCGAATCCGCAGCCATTGTCCGAAACGGCGATAGAAGCTCCATCGATCTCGATATGGATCGCATCCGCTCCGCCGTGCCGCAACGCGTTCGAAATGATCTCCTGGAATACCCGGAAAAGGATCGTTTTGCTATCGGCCGGCAGTTCAGGTGGGTCGCTATGGAGCAGTACATGTGCTTTCACGTGCCCTACACGTTCGAGACGCACGGCTTCATTCTGGATCGCATCCACCAGCGAGCGATCCTCCCATTGGTCCATATTGAGGCTGCGGCCAAGGCGGCGAACTTCCTCTATCCCCTGTTCCAGCATATCACGTGAGGCGCTCAATCGGGCGCCCGACGATCCGGCATCTATCGCAGTATTGAGCCCGAGCTGCACCACGGTAAGCAGCTGGCCCACGTTGTCGTGCAGGTCACGGCCCACTTCCAGCAGGGTCTGCCGGATCGCTTCACGCTCGGCATCCATCACCGCACGATCACGTTCCAACTGCAGTTCGGCAAGTTGTGCGCGGTGTTTATGCCTGCGATTCGCGTTCACCACGAGAAGCATCACCACGAAAAAGATCATGGTGAGCACCAGTGCCGTACCCGCGATCACTGCGATCGCTATTCGATCAGTATCATCCATGTTCCGGTTTTGCGTGCCAGAGGGCAGCCATAGGCGGCGAGAAGATAGCGAATGATACACAATACCTGCATGACATCAGAACTCCATCGTAAGATCCGATCGCAAGGGCAAGAACGATCACCGCACCCGGCAATGAAAAATGCTGCGATCTGGGTCGTGGCATAACGAACCATTGCCAAAGTGCGGCCGCAATGGATAGAAGGATGAGGGAGAAAGTGAGAGTAACACGATACGGGATCATTCGCCGGGACCCAATGTTCCGTTCCCGATCATTCCTTGCGATCCATTCAGGGAAGTTCCTGTGCAAAGGAAGAAGGAGCTGATGTTCTTCGATACCGTGAAAAATCACGTAATGCTTACGCGAATAAGCCACTGGCTTGCGCAAGCCGATGGATCGAAGATTTGCTTACGGTCGCCGGTTGCGACCGGGCCGATCCCCAGGAACATGCAAATGCGAAAGACGCAGGTGGTGAAAGTGAACATCGATCTTTGGAATGATGCCAGCCCCACAGAGCGGCAGTGGATCCAGAGCAATCTGGTGAGCACCGGCCTGATCCAGCGAACGGCGCTGATCGAAGGATCGGGCGATGCAGACCTGTTGGAGATCGCGGAGATCGATGCCCGGGTACGGCGGTTGGAAGAGAAGCATGCAGGATCCAGTTGTGCGGGCCGTTGCAGGAAGGCTTATGCCGATGCGATGCTGAAATGCGCAGGCATCTTCTTCGCCGATCAGCGAAAGAGGTTCAAGAACGCGGCCTACCAGGCCTATGCGCTCTGCCTGCGCCAATGCACATCACAATGACAGGCCTCCGGTGCGGCCTCTAAGTTCGGCCAGCATGGCCTCGCTGTTCCGCACCATTTCACCTGCTACCTCCTTCATGTCCCCATGGAGGCCGCGCTCCTGCTCCTTACGGGCCAATGCGATCCCGAGCTCCAGGTGTTTCGCCATCAGCTTCCTGTAAGCGGCATCCAGGTCATCGGTGGGTTCCGTAGTGTTCAGGATGTCCATCCATTCGCTCACGCCGCGTTTTCCTGCACCGGAGACGGGTGGATGATGTTCCAGGAAACCGCGCAACTTTCCGATCTCATCCTTGAAGATCCGATCAAGTTCCTTCGCGAATGCCTTCAGATCGGGATCGCTTCCGTCACGCTGGAGGATCCGGTCCATTTCGATCGCTGCCGTATGATGTTCGATCAGTTCTGTCACCACATCCACATCCCGATCACCGGTGAGGGGTGTGGCCTTCAGGCGTTCTGCAAGATCGAGGATCACGTTCACCAACGAATCACTATGCTGTAATGGACGATCGCGAACGAATGAACTTTCCACCGGATCGGATGAATTGCATGCGAGCAACGCAAAAGCAAGAACAAGTTGAATGCACGTCTTGATCATGGTCCGATCGGCCGCAAAATGGATACCGTAGGAAGTTTCAAGAGTCGGTCCGTACCGCATAGGCTTCTGTAGCAGGGAGCGGATGGGAGCGCTTGATCCGTATCGACCGGCCATAGGTGAATGAACGCCAGATCCATTCCAGCGGACCGAACTGAAAACGCTTCAACCACCATGTGCTCAGAATGACCTGCATGACGAATACCGCAACTGCGATAAGGAGGATCGTTGCAAGGCTCAATTCCGGCCCAAGCGCGGCTCCAACGCCGGAGAAGATCAACTGGCCGGCCAAAGTCTGGCCCAGGTAATTCGTAAGCGCCATTCTGCCTGCAGGTGAGAACAGTTCAAGAACACGCCTGCCATTCCTACCCTGCCAGGCAAGTGTGAAGGCCGAGGCGATCGCAAGAGCCAGCGGGGTGGTGCCGATCGTGAGCAGCACGGTTCGCATCACGTAATCTGGTGACGGGCTCAACACCTGGATCAATGTTGCGGCCAGGCCAATGATGCCGCCGATCAACAGCGTGTTGCGAAGGACATTCCCATATGATCCGGGATCACGGAAGATGCCCCGGCGAGCAACGAACATTCCGATCAGGAACAGGCCAAGCACCTTGGGGGCACGATGATCGCCCACCAAGTGTGCAAGCCGGCCTTTCCAGGAAACCTCCCGGAATGTGAGGAATTCATCCAACCCGCCAGCGAAATAGGCCGCATCATCCACCCCGCTCGCCTTCACTTCACTTCCATAATTCCGCCAGAGCTGTTCCGGCAGGTTATAGATCCGTTGTTCGACCATGTACTCGAGCGGAATGGGGATCAGGAGCAATACACCGGCCGTTGCGAGCAACCAGCGATCGCGCAACCTGTTGAACAAAGGCAGCAACATCCCGAGCAAGGCGTAAAGGAGCAGGATGTCACCCTCCCAGAAATATCGAAGATGGATCCACCCGATGATCGCCAGTACCACCATTCTCCGGAGAAATCTGGGCGTATCACATTTGGCCATGAAGAGCCCGAACCCGATCCCGAAGAGCAGCGAGAATATCGAATAGAATTTTCCCTGGATCAGGATCGATTCGAGGTCCTTGAGCAATGGGTCGAAGCCCGAGTAAGGCAGCAGCGCCTGATCTGCGGGTGGCATGAAGATCCAATACGACATCACCGGATAATTGGCGATCACGATGCCGAGCAGCGCAAAGCCACGTAGGGCATCGAGCAGTCCATGGCGTTCGGTGGTAGGGATCTGGTCCGCCATGGATCGAATGTACACGAAGACCTTTCGATGACAATGAACGATCTTAAGCACAGCACCGCAGGTTCAGGAAAAGATGGATCTGGGGCCGGCGTCGGTCATCGATCCATGCTCTGGATCGGAAGCCTTCAGTTCACCTCATTCCTTCCGCCGCGACCAAGGCCGGGAGTCCAGGAGATGATGGGGCTGCCAGGGCGCAGATCATTCTCTTCAACCGGTATCAAGGCGAGAAGTTCAGGCCATTCGTCGGAATAAACCTCCAGCAAGCCGCGGTCCGGTTCGATCGCGAGATCACCTTCAAGCATATGATGCACTTCCTCCTTCACCTGCGCAGCGACATTGTTCGCACCAGTGGCCATGCTCATATGGTGGATCAACTGCGGATCGGTCATCGCCAAAGCGCTCAGGAGCAAGCTGGTGGTGGGGTCTTCCATCATGCCGGGTTGATGCCGTGAAACTAGGCCCGGCATCCGGGCGATCTCGTAAAGTCCACCGCATTTTATGAACACTGTTCACACAAGCTCCTGTATCCGCTCCACCACGCGCGATAGTGTCCCGTTGCTCCAGCACCCGTGAACAGTACCTGGCGAGAACCTGTCCGCGCGAATGATCGCCGTGATCGCTTTGAAGCAATGCTCCTTGTCAAATGTGTCGATCAAGGAAAGATCTGAAAGGAAGGGCACATCACGAACGAATTCATTCCAGTTGAACGGAATTACAAGGTTCAGATCATAGCAGAGCACTATGAAAGCATCGACCTCTGGAAGGTTCCCAAAACTGACCTGAATGTATCCTGCAACCCGGGGGCCGCACATGTCAGGCGGTGGTCCTGGGGCCTTCCGAAGTGATGGCAGTAGATCGAACAGCGGTTCGAAGTGATCCGCTGGCGGATCGGCTATCGTCTTGAAGTAATCCGTCGCGCCCATTTATTCCACGAAGTTGGGAAGCCGGTACGTCACCGATCGTCGTACGGGATGATGGTCATGGTCCTTTTGCACTTCATGTTCCACATCTTTGGGATTGGAACCTGGATCGATGCCGGCCATCTACACAGTTTACGTGATCGAATTGAGCCGGAAGGTCTTCAATGAGCACAGGCG
>JAEYYE010000114.1 GCA_023430945.1 Bacteroidota bacterium | reverse complement strand
GTTCGTCACATCCTGGGGCTGGAGAAGGTCCCAAGGGTTCGGCTGTTCGCCGATTAAAGTGGCACGTGAACTGGGTTCAGAACGTCGTGAGACAGTTCGGTCTCTATCTGTTGCGGGCGTTAGAAGTTTGAGAGGAGCTACCATTAGTACGAGAGGACCGTGGTGGACGAACCGCTAGTGTACCAGTTGTCCCGCCAGGGGCACCGCTGGGTAGCTATGTTCGGATGGGATAAGCGCTGAAAGCATCTAAGCACGAAGCCCACCTCAAGATGAGACTTCGTCTAAGGGTCGTTGAAGATCACAACGTTGATAGGTCACAGGTGTAAAGTCAGCAATGGCAAAGCCGAGTGATACTAATTACCCGTAAACTTTCGATCCAGCAAGATCGTTCCTCGGTTGAACTTTCCTCGGCTGTATTGGTCGCGTCTAACAACATGTCATATCTTATTGATCGCTTTAGGTGACTATTGCGGTGAGGTCCACCTCTTCCCATTCCGAACAGAGAAGTTAAGCTCACCAGCGCAGATGGTACTGGGACAAAATCCTGGGAGAGTATGTCGTCGCCGATCTAAAGCCCCGTCCAGCAATGGACGGGGCTTTGTTTTTTTGATCCCTTCGGTACGGGGGGCTCAGCATTGAGTTTATGTTTCCTTACAATGGCAATGACCATTGTCGTTTGGGATCAAGCCCACCCAGCTTGGCAGGCTTCCGATCGAAGATCCCGAATACGGAGGATCCCGATCCGCTCATCGCAGCATACAGTGCTCCATTTCGTAGTAACTCCTGCTTGATCTCGGCAAGCTCGGGATGCCTCTTGAACACGATTCCCTCAAGATCGTTCTTTAATCGATCTTGCCACGTTTCGATCGGAAAGGCGATCACCTCTGTCACATCCACTTCATTTCCTTCTGGAGTGAACGAACGGAATACCTCGGACGTGGACACATGTATGGCAGGGACGACCAATAACAACCATTGTCCTTTCAGGGTGGGTCGCATGATCGGCCGGGTCACTTCCCCCCGGCCTTCGATCGATCGAATACCGTCCCCGAGGAAAAAGCTACAATCGCTGCCAAGTTCAGCAGCCATGGCCGGCAATTGCTCATCCAACTGAGCATCGAGCAGTGCGTTCAAGAGCCGGAGCATGTTGGCGCCATCGCTCGATCCACCGCCAAGCCCGGCTCCCATCGGGATCATTTTATGCAGATGCACCCTCAGACCTGGTAGCGGCCGATACCTCCTGAATATCCCGATCGCTTTCATGCACAGATCCATGCCGGGATCTCCCGGTATGTGAAGCCCGGTGCGTTGATAGCTCACTTCATCCTTTCCCAAGGTGTGGTCGATGATCACCTCCAGCACATCATGCAAGGGTATCGGTACCATCACGGATCGCAGATCATGGTAACCGTCCGGCCGTTTGCGGATCACGTTCAGGCCAAGGTTGATCTTTGCAGGTGGGAAACGGATCATCGGCGCCGAAGTTATTCCCGTTACGATGCATCCACCGTATTCATCACACATCCATACCTTCGCCTTTTCCGATCAAAAGCGATCATGCAGACATTCCTGGAGTTCGAGAAGCCAGTGCAGAATATCATTGAGCAGATCGAGAAATTGAAGGATGTCGCTTCTCAAGGCGAGGTGGATGTGAGGGCGACCCTTAAGGATCTGGAGAAGAAATTGGCCGAAACACGCAAACAGGTGTACGGAAAGCTGACTCCCTGGGAACGTGTGCAATTGAGCCGGCATCCTGATCGGCCGTACACGCTGAAATACATCGACGTGATCTCGGATGGGACGTTCATCGAACTTCATGGCGATCGCACGGTGAAGGATGACAAGGCCATGGTGGGAGGTTTCGGCTTGCTGAATGGCCGCACCGTGATGTTCATCGGCCAGCAGAAAGGCATCAACACCAAGATGCGGCAATACCGGAATTTCGGCATGGCCAACCCGGAAGGTTATCGGAAGGCACTCCGGTTGATGAAGCTTGCCGAAAAGTTCAATAAGCCGATCGTTACGTTCATCGATACGCCGGGTGCATTCCCTGGACTTGAGGCTGAGGAACGCGGGCAAGGCGAAGCGATCGCGCGGAACATCTTTGAAATGGTGCAATTGAAGGTCCCGGTGATCTGCGTGATCATCGGTGAAGGTGCATCTGGCGGTGCGTTGGGGATCGGCGTGGGGGACAAGGTGCTGATGCTCGAGAACACATGGTACAGCGTGATCTCACCCGAGTCGTGCTCCTCGATCCTCTGGCGTAGCTGGGATTATAAAGAGCAGGCGGCGAAAGCCTTGAAGCTCACTCCCGAGGATATGCTGAAGAACGGATTGATCGATGGCATCATAAAGGAACCGATCGGTGGCGCGCATTCCGATGTGGCCGAAGCATGTCGCCTGGTGAAGGAGGAGATCGTTCAGCAATTGGGAAAGTTGATGAAGGCCGATCCGGCCAAGCTCGTGGATCGCAGGATCCACAAGTTCTGTTCAATGGGCGTGGTGTTGAAGGCAAAGGCAGAGCGGAAGAAGAACAGCTAACGATCGAACAAGGGAAGTACCCTTATGATCTGATGCCCCACTTCGATCGTGTTGATGATCGATCCAGTGTTCGGATCCACCACGAGAATTTGCTGTCCTGAAGCAACGAGCACGGAGCCATTCGCGCGATCGAAAGCAACATCATTCGCAGAAAGGGACAACAGATCGGTCACAGAGTTCGAAGGCTGATCGTAGCGTACGATCCTGTTCGGAAGCGCTACGATGAACGACGCATTACTGATCGCACTCACAGCGGTGATCGCGCCTTCGGTGAATGTGCGCAGATCTGAATTTCCACCTTGAAGGATATTCCATTGCTGGATCAGCCCCTGGCCATTCCTTTCACCGAACAACAACATCTGTTGATCATTGAGCGCGAACATTCGCAACGCATCCGCATCAAGCCCATAGGAAACAAGCAGATCGCCGCTGTTGTAAGTGTGGCTTGCGAGCCAGTTCTCTCCGATCGAGACCGGCCTTTGTTCGCTGATGAACCGATCGCCCACCACCGCGCCTTCATAAGGCAGATGTCCGGTGATCGCCTGCGCGTTGAACAAGGTGGTACCATTACCATCGTAGCCGCGGATCGCCCCGTCGTTGCTGCAGACATAGGTGCGGCGATCTCTGCGATCGGTGAAGAGCGAAGTGAAGTAAGGGCCTGGCTGTGCGTTCTGGTTCTGTAACTGCCAACTCTGCGAACTTTCATGCAAGGAGAATACCTGCAGTGGATCGAAAGGGTCGCCGGCCACGAACAAGTATTGTGTGAAGGAATTGATCTCGATCAGGCTCATGTCCGGGACGGACATGAATTGCGATACGTTCCCGGTGCTGTCGATCCGGCTGATCGTTCCTTCTGGTGAAGCCACGAAGATGGCGCGCAAACGAAGCGGGGCTTCCTGCACGTTCACCGATCGGAAGGCAGTGGAGGTGTTCACCCCATCCGAAGCGCGCACGGCAAGGCTGTAACTTCCACTTGTAATGGCGGGGTCGGTAACGGCAATGTTCCGTTGTATGGTGGCAGTGGAACTGTTCACCGCAACGGTCAAGGCGGGTGCGATCGGTACGCCGTTCACATCGCCGAGCGAGAGCCAGACTGTCTGCACGATCCGCTCATCACTCACGTGCACCGTTATTTCAAGCGTATCGGGGATCTGCAGGCTAGTGGAATTTCCCGGCGCGATGATCTGGATGGAGGGGCCTTGTTCATCGAGATCTTCCTTTCTGCAACCGCCCAGCAGAAGCAGCGCGATCATTAGCAAGGGCAGCCCGCGCGCGTACATCATCACAAAGTAACACACTGTGAGAAAGGTCAGTTATTCAACATGCAAATGTTCACGATCACATTGTTCATCATCGGCTGATCCGTTGTTGATACTCCTACCTTTTACGGTCGGGACCAACTTCTACTTTTGATGCCCTTCCGAAGCTGCATCCGGAAGATCATCCCGATCGAACGGTGGATCGCGATGCAGCGCCAGGCCTGATCGTAGCAAGATGTCACAGTTCCAGACCACCCGTTCATCCGATCGCGCGCGCTCCAACATCGCACGTCGCCAGAACACGTTGATCGAGAGCGCTCTCGAAGCCGGCAAACTTCCGCCGCAAGCTCCCGAGCTCGAACAGGCGGTGCTGGGTGCGCTCATGCTCGAGCGCAATGCGGTGAATGAAGCGATCGACATCCTGCAGCCCGAAAGTTTCTACGTGGAACCGCACAAGCGGATCTTCGATGCGATCCTTTCGCTGTTCCGTGACGATCAACCGATCGATATCCTCACGGTGACGGAAGCGCTGAAGAAGCGCGGTGAGCTCGATCTTGTTGGCGGCCCGTTCTACATCAGCCAGCTCACCAACAAGGTTGCGAGTAGCGCGAACGTGCAGTACCATGCGCGCATCATCAGCCAGAAGCATATCCTTCGTGAACTGATCCGTGTGGGATCGGAGATGATGCGCGATTCGTACGACGATACCGCCGATGTTTTCGAACTTCTCGACAAGACCGAGCAGGACCTGTACGCGATCACCAGCGGAAACCTGAAGCGTAACTACGAACCGATGAGCGAACTGATCCAGGGCGCCATCGACCAGATCGAAAAGGCGAAATCGCAGACCGGAGGTGTAAGCGGGATCCCAAGTGGATTTACGGCGTTGGATAAACTAACGGCCGGTTGGCAGCGCAGCGACATGATCATCGTAGCGGCGCGCCCTGCGATGGGAAAAACAGCGTTCGTGCTGAGCATGGCGCGCAACATCGCGATCGAGCACAAGCATGCCGTGGCCGTGTTCAGCCTGGAGATGAGCAGCACGCAGCTCGTTACGCGATTGATCTCCAGCGAATCCGGGATCAATGCTGAAAAGCTGAAGAAAGGCGATCTCTCCGATGCGGAATTCGGGATCCTGCACCAGCAGATCTCGCGGCTCACCAACGCACCGATCTACATCGATGACACACCGGGTCTCAACATCTTCGAGTTGCGTGCTAAAGCGCGCCGATTGAAGAGCCAGCACAACGTGGACCTGATCATCATTGATTACCTGCAACTGATGACCGCCGGTGGCGATAGCCGCGGTGGTAACCGTGAACAGGAGATCAGCAGCATCTCGCGTTCGATCAAGAGCATCGCGAAGGAACTCGATATCCCGATCATCGCACTTTCGCAGTTGAGCCGTGCGGTGGAGACCCGTGGCGGCGACAAGCGGCCCATGCTCAGCGATCTGCGCGAATCAGGTGCGATCGAACAGGATGCGGACATCGTTTGCTTTCTGTACAGGCCCGAGTATTACAAGATCTACGAGGATGAACGCGGAAGCACGCTTGGCGTGGGCGAAGTGATCGTGGCCAAGCACAGGAACGGCGCTGTGGACAACGTAAGGCTGCGGTTCATTCCAGAGCTTGCCAAATTCGCTGATCTTGAGACGATGCAGGGTAACTTTGGCGTTGATGGCATGGGATCGGATGAAGGAGGTGGCAATCCTTTCCGCACGATCACCCGATCCAGCCGAATGAATGATGACAGCGACACCGACGACTTCTCGCCATTCTAGATCGATACGGATCCTCGTTCCTCTTTTCTTCTTTCTTCTCGCCATACCCGGCTGGGCCACAAAGCTGTTGATCCCCATGGATGGATCGCAGCGAGATCACCTGAAAGCCTACGGGATCGCTTTCTGGACCCTGGAGCAAGACCTGCCGATCGAATGGTTGCTGAACTATCGCGGCGGAAGTTTCCTGATCGAACATGTGAAACAGGAGGAGCAGGAATGCACGATCCGCGGTGTTACCTATCAAGTGATCGCTGATGGGCAGGCCAATTCGATC
>JAEYYE010000025.1 GCA_023430945.1 Bacteroidota bacterium | reverse complement strand
CGATCATCGTTTTCTTCCATACGACCTCGTGCAGGCAAGGAGATCCATCGCGAGTACGATCAAGCCGGTGATCTACGCAGCTGCGATCGAACGTGGCCTTCAACCCTGCACTTATCTGGATAATGAGAAGCGCACCTACGGTGAATTCGAGGATTGGGCTCCGGACAATTTCGATCGCGATACGATCGGTGGCGAGGTCGCCATGTGGTATGCGCTCGCGCGATCCATGAACCGGCCCACCGTTGACCTCTATTTCCGCACCGGGGTGGACACGCTCGCCAGGACCTTCAAGGCGCTTGGGTTGCCACAGAAGGAGTTGGACAAACCAGCTGTTTCTTTGGGCGCTTCGGACATTTCGCTTCGCGAGATCGTACCGGCCTATGGCGCGTTCGCAATGAAGGGCAAACGTGCGACACTGCAATTGATCACCAGCATTACCGATGCGCAGGGTAAGGTGATCTACAAGGCGAAGAAGACAACGCTCACACAGGCGATCCCCGAGTACACCGCCGCCCAGCTCACCGCGATGTTGCAACGCGCGATCGATGAAGGAACCGGCGCACCGATCCGCACACGTTTCGGCGTGAAGGCGGAACTCGCTGGAAAGACAGGCACATCGCAGGAATACAGCGATGCATGGTTCATCGCCTACACGCCTGGAATGGTGATCGGAACATGGGTGGGCGCCTTCGATCCACAGATCCATTTCAACAGCACGAACGGAACAGGAACGCAGCTGGCTTTGCCGATCGTTGGAATGGTGTCGAAGGAGATCGAGAACAAAGCGGCTTCACGCAAACGCTACTTGCTGCCGTTCGAATGGCTTACCGGGCATGAGATCGAACTGGATTGTGAGCCGCGCCATTTCCCCAATGCGTTGGAGCGGCTGATGGACGATGTTTTCGGGAAACGGGAGAAACGGGATCAGCGTGATAGCACCGGAATGAAGAAGGAGACGATCTTCGATCGGTTGTTCAAGAAGAAGAATTAAGGCGATTCACGCAAACGCCTGCATATCGCAAAGCTTCCGGTATTGTCCGCCGGCCTCATAAAGCTGCGCATGCGTTCCGCGCTCTATGATGCGCCCTTCCTGCATCACACAGATCTCGTCGCAATGCTGGATCGTGCTCAACCGGTGCGCGATCACCAAGCTCGTCCTTCCTTCCAGCATCTTGAATAGCGCATCCTGCACAAGCCGCTCGCTTTCCGTATCGAGCGCGCTCGTCGCTTCATCCAGGATCAGGATCGGTGGATCCTTCAAAACGGCTCGCGCGATGCTTAAACGTTGCTTTTGTCCGCCGCTCAACCTGTTCCCGGCATCACCGATGTTGGTCTGGTAACCTTCAGGCAAAAGCGATATGAATTCATGCGCATTCGCGATTTGCGCAGCTCGTTCAACGTCGGTCTGCGAAACGCCAGGGGTACCGAAAGCGATGTTGTTCGCAACGGTATCATTGAAGAGAATGCTATCCTGCGTTACGATCCCCAGCAACGACCGCAGATCGTGGATCTTCAGGTCCCGGATATCGATCCCATCGATCTGCACCGATCCACCTGTTATATCAAAGAACCTGGGAAGCAGATTGGCAAGCGTAGATTTCCCGGCGCCACTGGTACCGACCAATGCAACGCTGCGGCCTTTGGTTACCGAGAGGTTGATGTCGCGAAGCACCGGACGCACATACCGATCGGATTCGATCACCACGTGTTCATAGGAGAATTGCACTTCCTTGAATTCGATCGCCTGCTCGAAACGCATGATCGACCGCGCATCGGGCTTTTCATTCACGGTGTTCTGTACGGCGAGCAGATCGAAGATCCGCTGGCCCGCGACAGATCCACGTTGGATCATGGAATAAGCCTGTGAGAAGCTCTTGATCGGCGCAAGCAGTTGAGAGAAGATGATGATGAAGCCGAGAAAGCTATCACCAGTCAACGTTGGTTTCGCTCCAAGCACATACGATCCACCGATGTAGGCGATCGTCGCCATCACCGCGGCACCAAGTGTCTCGCTCAACGGCGATGCCATGTCTTGCCGCTTCACCATCGCGATCGAGGAATTCATCAGCTGCTCGTTCTCGCGATCGAAGCGCCTCTCCATCTCAACTTCTCCATTGAATGCCTTGATCACACGGATCCCCGAAAGCGTCTCCTCCACGCGCGCAAGCAGATCCGCGTTCTTCTCCTGCACGCGCGTGCTCTTCCGTTTCAGGCTTTTGCTCACGCGCGCGATCAACAGTCCGCTTACCGGCAGCAACAGCAGCGAGATCACGGTGAGTTCGGGCGAAAGCGTAACCATGGTCGCGAGGAACAACAGCACTGCGATCGGTTCGCGGAACACCATCTCGATGTACAACATCACCGAGAATTCCACCACATGCATGTCATTCGTGATCAATGCGAGCAGGTCACCTTTTCGTTCACCCTGGTGAAAACCCAGCGGCAATTCCAGCAATTTTCCGTAGATCCTTTTCCGCACATCGCGCACGATCCGGTTCCGGAAATGCGAGATCGCGATCAGTGCGAGGTAGCGGAACAGGTTCTTCAGCAGGAATAGCGCGACAACGGTGATGCTGATGATCAGCAGCGCGCCCATCTGCCCGTTGTTCTCGATCAGCCGCGTCAATCCCCAGTTGAAGGTTCCTTCCAATCCTTCGCGCGTCCAGATCTCCGCCGGCCTCTGGTGTACCGCCTGCACCTGGCCAAGCAGCAACCGCAGGAAAGGGATGAACAACAGCAACGAGACGAGGTGGAATACGGTCGCGATCAGGTTGAAGACCGCGTTCAACACCGCATAATGCCGGTACGGAGCACCGAACCGTAGAATGCGGAAGAAGTTCTTCATTCGATCGGCGAAGTTAGCCGCGGGGCCGATCGGCCTTTGGCCACTGTACTTGCTGCGCGGTTCAAGCTAACTTCGTTGCGTGGACAGCGTAAGACAGAACAAGGTGAACAGCCTGCTCCAGCGCGAGCTGGCCGAGATCTTTCAGCAGGAAGGCCGCAATTTGCTGCCCGGCGGATTGATCACCGTTTCCGCAGTGCGGGTAAGCCCCGATCTGGGGATCGCGAAAGTGTATCTCAGCCTTTTTCCGGTGAAGGATAAACAGGCGGTGATCGGAACGATCAAGGACCAGTCTCACCGCTTGCGCGGCCAGTTGGGCACCCGGATCGGAAAACAAATGCGCGTGGTGCCGGAACTCCTTTTCTACATCGATGATTCGCTCGATCGGGCGGAGGAGATCGATCGGTTGTTGAAGGACGGTTGAGGCGGTTGGTGGCTGGAGGTTGAAGGTTCAGCAACATCCAACCTCCATCCTCCAGCCTCCAACCGCAATTTGACCCGATCTTCGCACCCCATGCAATACGATCCGGTAAAGCGCCAGCTTGGCGAGGTCTTCAACCGATCGCCATTCCTGCGCAAGCTGTTCTACGGACTTCTGGACCTGCTGCTGTTGCGGGCCTGGCACATTCAGCGCGAATTGCGGAAATGGGCAAGGGGCAAGCGCGATCGGCCGATCGCGATCTATGATGCCGGCGCCGGTTTCGGCCAATATTCCTACTGGCTCAGTGGCCTTTCACCCAAATGGTCGATCACCGCGATCGATGTGAAGGACGAACAGGTGCGCGATTGCAACGCTTTCTTCCAGAAGATCGGCAGGCTACAGGTGAAATTCCTGGTCGGCGATGTCACCAGATTCCAGCAGCCGAACACTTTCGATCTCGTCGTATGCGTCGATGTCATGGAGCACATCGTGGAGGATGAGGCCGCACTGCGTTGCTACAGCACATCACTCAAGCCTGGCGGCATGCTCATCATCAGCACGCCGAGCGATCAGGGCGGCAGCGATGTCCACGAGGAAGGCGAAGGATCATTCATTGAAGAACACGTCCGCGATGGCTACAACATCGATGACATCCGCCAGAAATGCCTGCGCAACGGTTTTAGCAAGGTCGACGCGCGCTACAGCTACGGTACGCCCGGCAAGATCAGCTGGCGCCTCAGCATGAAATGGCCGCTGCTCATGCTCAACGCCTCGAAACTCTTCTTCATCATCCTGCCGTTCTACTACCTCCTCGCGTACCCGATCGCATTCGGGCTCAATATCTTCGATGTGCGCATGCGCCACCGCACCGGCACGGGGCTTATCGTGAAAGCATGGAAGTGAACCATCAATGTCACACTGAGCTTGTCAAGGTGTTGGGCGTGTCCCTTTTGCCGCCGCTTCACAGCGGCGCCAAAAGGGTCGGGCTATCCGCTGCAAGTCCTCGCTGCGCTCCGGGCTTTCCGCTGCTATCCCTCACGCAGGCTTCCCGTCCAGCCGATCGGCGATGAACCTCTCTTTCCTTTTCGCCCGCCGTTACCTGCTCGCAAAGCGATCGCAGAACGCGATCAACATCATCACCCTGATCAGCATCGTGGTGATCAGCGTGGTAACCGCCGCGATGGTGGTTGTACTCAGTACGCTCAACGGCATCGCCGATCTGGTGGATTCCATCTACAGCCCCTTCGATCAGGACATCACCATCACACCGATCGAAGGGAAGACCTTCGCCCGCAGCGAGATCGATCAGCGGCAGATCCTGGAACTTCCGTTCGTGGATACATCCAGCTGGGTGATCGAAGAGAACGTACTGCTGCGCAGCGGCGAGCAACAGGCCGTAGCCACGCTGAAAGGGATCGAGCCACAATATCTCGAAATGAGCCGCATGCAGGATCATCTCTTCAGCGGCGAAGCGAAACTGCGCACCGGCACCGGGCCCGCTGCGATCCTCGGCATCGCCCTTAAAGTGGATCTTGATGTTCCGCTGGATGATGGTGTCTTCACGCCGCTTGAGATCAGCGCCCCGATCCGTGGAAGAAAACTCAGCCGCTACCAGCAACAAGCCTTCGATCATACTGCAGTTGCCGTAACCGGCGCGTATTCCATGAACCTGGAGTTCGATGCGAAGTACGCAGTTGTGCCGATCGAACTTGCCGCTGATCTGTTGAAATACGATTCCCTGGTGAGCGCTTTGGAGATCCAGCTTCAGCCCAGGACCGATCTGGACAAGGCCGCCGATCGGATCCGTGCGATCGTGGGTGGTGATTTCCTGGTCCGCACACGATACCAAAAGAACGTGCTGATGTACCAGACCAACGCATCGGAGAAATTCTTCACGTTCGTCGTGCTTTCCTTCATCGGGTTGATCGGCGCGTTCAACATCATCGCTTCACTCACCATGATGATGATCGAGAAGAAGCAGGACATGCGTACGCTGATGAGCATGGGCGCCACGCCGCGAACGATCCGTAATGTGTTCTTCCACGAAGGCCTTCTGATCGTGGCGGTCGGTACCGTGGCAGGCGTTCTTCTTGGCCTGCTGGTCTGTATCCTGCAGGAAACCTTCGGTTTCGTACAACTGGAGGGATCGGTCGTGGAAGCCTATCCGGTGAAAGTGATCGGTTCCGATCTGCTCCTGATCTTCGCAACAGTGTTCGCGATCGGCCTTGTAGCCTCGTGGATCCCGCTGCGTGAACTGAGCAGGCGTTTTCTTCACGCCACCGCCGCCAAAGTGTAGGTATGCAACACCTCGTCCAGGATCTCTTCCAAGATCTTGGGATCGCGTTCCGTGCATAACCGCAGGCGGATCTCCTTCACGTTAGGCAGGCCTTTGAGGTAATTGCCGTAATGCCGGCGCATCTCCACCACGCCTTCCCACGGCCCTTTCCACGCCAGTGAATTCCGCAGATGTTCGCGCGCTGCTTCCACCCGATCCGTGATCGTTGGCGGCGAAAGATGGGTGCCTGTCCTGATGAAATGCTTGATCTCGTTGAAGATCCATGGATGCCCGATCGAGGCACGGCCGATCATCACGCCATCCACGCCATACCGATCGCGATACTCCACCGATTTTTCTGGTGAATCGATATCACCATTGCCGAAGATCGGGATGGTGATGCGCGGATTTTCCTTCACTTTCCCGATCAGTGTCCAATCCGCAGGACCTTTGTAAAGCTGCGCGCGTGTACGGCCATGAATGCTCAGCGCAGCGATCCCAACATCCTGCAACCGTTCCGCAACCTCCTCGATGTTCTTCGTCGCGTCGTTCCAGCCAAGGCGTGTCTTCACCGTTATCGGCAATTTCACCGCCTTCACAACGGCTGCCGTTAATCGCACCATCTTGTCCACATCCTGCAGGAGGCAGGCACCCGCGCCCTTGCTCACCACCTTGTGCACCGGGCAGCCATAGTTGATGTCGATCAGCTCAGGACCGGCGGCTTCCGCGATGCGAGCGGCCTCCTCCATCGCATCTTCCGATCCGCCGAAAAGCTGGATCCCGATCGGCCGTTCATGCTCGAAGATGTCGAGCTTCTTCATTCCTTTCGCCGCCTTGCGGATCAGGCCTTCGCTGCTGATGAATTCGGTGTACATCAGATCAGCGCCGTGCTTCTTGCAGAGCGCACGGAACGGCGGATCGCTCACATCCTCCATCGGCGCGAGCAGCAGGGGGAATTCCGGCAATTCTATGGGACCGATCCTGGGCATTGGAAAAGCCCGCAAAGGTACGGATGTGAAGAGTGGCTTCGATCACTCAAGTCTGTTTGAAGTAAGACCTATCTTTGGATATCATGAAGATCCGCACCACAAGGCTTTCGAAAAAGGATATCCTAAAGACCTTGAAGGACATGCCTGACGATTTCGAGGCAGAGGAATTGATCGAAAGAATATTGCTTTTGAGCAAGATCGAGAGCGGAAAAGCAGATGCCATTGATGGTCGTACCTATACGATCGCGGAAATGCGGGAGCAGTTCCAGCGCAGATGGCAAGAATAACGTGGAGCGATCAGGCCAAGCGCGACCTGGATTCCATTGTGGATCATATCGCATATGACTCCCCCTCAAGGGCCAAGTCATTCCATTCAAATGCCTTAAGCGCAACACTTTTGCTCGAAGAACATCCGAAAGCCGGTCACCCTGTTGTAGAAGCCGATGATGCCGAGATCAGAGAGATCTAATTCGGTAGATATAGGATCATTTATTGGCTACGATCATTTGATGACATCGTTGTACTTACGATCTATCACAGCATGAGAAGGCTTTCGAAACGGATGATCAAGAGAAGGAAATGAAAAAGCCGCCCAAGGAGCGGCTTTCACGATCTGCATAGCTCGCGATCACTCGCGGCCTTGCGCCGTGCTGTAATTGATCTTCAACGCGTTGCTCTTGCGCAGTTCCTGCTTCACATCGGTCACGATCTTCATCGAGGTCTTCTTATCCACCTTCAGCGAACGTGTGATCTTGGGGCGTTCCACTTCCTGGCGGCGTTCGTTGTTGAGCACCACCCATGGATCGATATCCTCCAACTTCGCGAACTGATCGTTGAGCTGCATGAGTGGCTCCGTACCGAGCGCAGCCACGGTGGGCGGGCCTATGTAGATGTAATCCACCAAGGCCTTGTCCTCCAGCTTGGTCGTTTCGGTCGCTTCCGGCAGGGAGATCTTCACCAAGGGATCCACTTCGCGCATCACGGTGGTCACCATGAAGAAGAACAGGAGCATGAAGATGATGTCCGGCAAAGAAGCTGTGCTGATCGCCGGTGTTCCGCCTGAACCTTTATCCTTGAACTTGGACATGACTATGAACTCTTTGGGGCCACTTCCACCGGTTCCGCCTCTGATACACGCTGCGGGTACACCATGCGGATCGCCTTGATCAGTTTCTGGTCCTCCTCATCACGTTCATTCAGATCCGAGAAGCGGCGGCCCAGCTTGTCCTGGCTCAATTCCTCACGCAGTTCCCGCACGGCGGCTTCCAGCTCGTTCTGCACCTTCACATACATATCGTACGTCGTGCGTGAACCGGTCTGCAGCGAAATGACGGCATTGCCCGGCAATTCCATGTATTCGCCAAGAATTTCGACGGCGCTGAGTCTGTCACGCCACTTCTCAACCTGCTGTTGGTATTGCTGTCGAAGTTCCGGATCAGCTGCTGAGTTAACGCCCGCTTCATTCTCTGCGATTCGTTGGCGAGCTAACGCAGCCGTTATTCTGCGTTTCTCTGGCAGATCTATATCATTATTTACGTTCTGCATAAAGACCTTGGCACCTTCACGCAACTCCGAGATATCCATCGGTTGGCCTTCCACAAGCAACTGATCGGCATCATTAACCAAAACCTCGTATATATCCCGTTTGTTGATCGGCACCGGATCAACCTCCTCCACTACCGGAGGAAGCAGACGCATGATACCAGCGTCCGTATCCATGGTGGTGGTGACCAGGAAGAAGATCAGCAGCAGGAAAGCGATGTCGGCCATGGAACCGGCATTGATCTCCTGGATACCGCTACGTTTACGCTTCTTGAGCATGGCTCATTTCATGAAACGGGTGACCTCCCCATAAAGTATCGCCAATACCGCGGCTGCCGCAGCGATCCCGGTCATGGTGATTCCCGCACCGATCCACTTGGACGCGCTTTCGGAGATCCCCCATTCCGGCCGCACGCTTCCATCGGCGAGTGCATAGCTGATCGCGAGCAATACCAGGAAGGCCCCGATCCCGATCAACGTGGGCAAGGCGCCTTTTCCGGAGGTGAAGATCTGCAGCACGGCAAAGATCAGGATCACGGCAATGATCAGGAAGAACGAGGCGTAGGAGACCCAAAGGCCCCCATCTATGCCGGTCTCACTACCGGTATAGATCATGATGCAGAATACGATGCCCAGAATGGCGATGATCCAGAGGGCGATCTTGGCGATAAGCGATCCCTGATGGCCCATTCTAGCGGTGTTTCGAAAGGTTATCCTTCACCAACAGGTCCACAAGGCCGATCGAAGCTTCCTCCATCTGGCCTGTGATGCTATCGATCTTGCTGAGCAGGTAGTTGTAGAAGATCTGCAGGATGATCGCGACGATAAGACCGAATACGGTGGTCAAAAGCGCCACTTTGATACCGACCGCCACGATGGCCGGGCTGATGTTGTTGGCCGCTGCGATCTGGTCGAACGCAAGGATCATCCCCACGACTGTTCCCAGGAACCCGAGCATGGGGGCCAGGGCGATGAACAATGCGATCCAGGATAGGCCTCTTTCCAGCCGGCCGACCTCTACGCCACCGTACGCCACGATCGATTTCTCAACGATATCGACCCCTTCATGGGCCCGATCCAATCCTTGATAGAAGATGCCAGCGATCGGCCCGCGTGTGTTGCGGCAAACCTCCTTGGCCGATTCCGTGCCACCGCTGCGCAGGGCGGCTTCAACGTTGGTAAGCAACTTCTGTGTGTTGGTGCTGGCCATGTTCAGATAGATCACGCGCTCGATCACAAGCGCCAGACCCAGGATAAGGCACACCAAAACCGGCGCCATCCACGCGGGATCCCCTTCAATGAAGCGTTGCTTGAACATCTGGTGCCCACCTTCAACCGGTGCACCTGCGTCGGCAGTGGCTTCAGTGGAAGGTGCCTGGGCACCATCCTGCGCGGCCACCGGAGTGGATACAAGGCTTATGCTGATCAAGCCGGCCAGGCATAGGTTCAGGAAATTGCGTACCATGTGTGGTTCTTCTTATCTATTGTGAGGGTAGTGGATGCTTCGTTGTGAATGTGCCGAGTTCGAATGGCGGAGAGAGAGGGATTGGCCAAGGCCTTTCCCATTGGGGGGAGGCTTCATGCCCCACCTGCGGCCGTTCCGGCCTTGGATCATAAATGTTGTACGATCGCCCAAGCAAGCTTGGCTCCCTTCCAACATTGATGATCCCGCCGCTGCGCGGCTGGTCGAGGCATGGCGGAGAGAGAGGGATTCGAACCCCCGATACCCCGTTAAGAGTATACGCACTTTCCAGGCGCGCGCCTTCAACCACTCGGCCATCTCTCCTTTTCACAGCTATCGAACGGCGGTTCTTCCGTTCATCGGGCGGCCAAATTACAAAAAGGAAGTGCGATCGATATTCCGGCCCGCTGATTATCATTTTTGATCCGCGCTGAGTATGAACCGGTTCAGCTTCAAGACAACGTCAATTCCCCGCAGATCGGTGCCGCCGCACCTCGGATCACCGCCTCCGTTCCTCCCCCAGCATTGCCCGCAACACCCATTTCCCGCCCGAACAGGAACATCAGCTTGGTCAAGGCGGCTTCGATCGTCATGTCCGCACCGCCGATCATGCCCATTTCCTGGAAGGCTTTGCTGGTGACATATCTGCCTTGTTCCACCCGGCCACCAGCGCATTGCGTCACGTTCAAAAGGATCACCCCCCTGTCCGCGGCGTTCCGGAGGGCATCCAGAAAGGCACGTTCCGTGGGTCCATTGCCACTGCCGAAGGTAGCGATAACAGCGGCTTTCAGATCGGCCTGCCCAAGAGCGGCCCCGATCCAGGATGGCCGAATGCCAGGATAAAGGTGGATTAACGCGACCCGGTCATCCAGACTTTCGTGAAGCCGCAGCTCGCGCTGCGGCAACGGAAGGATCGATGTGCGATCGTAACGAAGGTGAATCCCTGCTTCGGCAAGCACCGGCCAGTTCGGGGAGCGGAACGCCTCGAACCGATCGGCGTGCACCTTCACCGTGCGGTTGCCACGCATCAACCGGTATTCGAAATAGATCGCCACCTCCGGCACGATCGGCCTTCCGCTTTCATCTTTCGCCGCTGCGATCTCGATGGCTGTGACCAGATTCTCGCGCGCATCGGTGCGGATCATTCCCACGGGAAGCTGCGATCCCGTAAGGATCACGGGTTTACCCAGGTTCTCCAACAGAAAGCTTAACGCGCTCGCTGTGTAGGCCATGGT
>JAEYYE010000373.1 GCA_023430945.1 Bacteroidota bacterium | reverse complement strand
TGCACGTAGTCCGATGCACCTACCTCCTTCGCCAATGCCAGCGATCGTTCCTGGTGACGCATGGCTTCGCGGTGATCTCCGCGGCTCACATGGAGTTTGCCGATGTTCAATTCAACATTGGCCATGCTTTTCCTATGGCCCAACCTGGTGTTGATCGCCAGTGCGTTCTCCAGGCTTTCCATCGCCTTGTCGAAACGGCCCTGCGAGAGATAGATGTACCCGAAATTGTTGTACGATGTGGCCGTGCCCATCTCATCGCCGATCCTCAACCGCAGGTCCAGGGCCTTCTGGTGCCACGCAAGCGCCTTTTCCAATTCGCCGAGCTCCGCATACGCGATACCCAGGTTGTTGTACGTTTCCGTGAGCCCCCATTCGTCGTTATCCTTTTCACGAAGGGCAAGTGCTTTTTCATGGGCTTCGATGCTGGCCTTCAGATCGCCATGCGCCATATGCATGGTGCCGATCACGCTGTGCTCCTGCGCGATCCCTTCGCTGTTGCCGATCGATTCGTACAGCTTCAACGCATCGAGGTAATACTTCAATGCTTCGGGATAGTTCCCCTGATCGTCGTTGAGGAGGCCAAGGTTATGGTAACTGGCCGCTATTCCCGCAGGTTCTCCAGCAAGTTTGCGCGCGGAGAGCGCCCTTTCGTGCTGGGCTTGCGCGGCGGGGTAATTGCCCCTGTACCATTCCACCACGCCCATGCTGTTGTAAGCATTGCCGATCCCGGTGTGAAAGCCAAGCCCCTGTGAAAGGGTCAGCAATTCCTCTGCGTAGTGGTAGGCCGTATCCAGGTCCCTGGTCCAATAGGCGCGGCTTAGCCGGTACAAGGTGCGTGCGCGTGCGGTATCCGGATCGGAGCGTGCGATAACAGATTTCAGGCTGTCCGTGTCGTGCGTTTGGGCGGAAGCTTTCCGGCTTGGAACGATCACCAGTGCCACCAGGATCACGATCGTGGTGAACGGGATGAAATTGAAAGGTCCAATTCCGCGGTAACGGATCATTCGGCTTCACTTACGCAGAAACGGCCGGGCAGGCATGTACCGCTTTTGCGCAGAAAAGATAACCATTCGTCACCAGTAACAATGCATTCCGTATTTCATTTTTTGATCATTCCCCGATCAGGTCGCCGCAGAGGTCCGGAAACCCGGATGCTACAGCCTTTACCAATGCCGGTGAACAATTGGAATTCCGCTCCAAGTTCTTCGCATCGTGCCTTCATCATGCGGAGCCCGTTGCCTTTTGCGATCGAATCAGCCGGCTCGAAGCCGATCCCATCATCGGCCACATGTATCCTGAAACGATCGCGATCGGTCTCGAGCGACACCTGCATATGTTCGGCATCGGCGTATTCGATCGAGTTGGCCACGGCCTCCTTCAGCAGCAGGAAGATGTTCCGCTTTATCCCTGGATCCAGGGGTAGATCGGGTCCGCGGTGGATGAAATTCCTTTGTACACGCACCGGTGCGTTCTGCAGGATCCGATCGGTACAACGGCTGGCATGTTCCACCAGTTCCTTCACACCATCGTGCTCCGGATCAACGGCCCATACGATATCATTCAACTTTGAATGCACTTCGCGCGAAAGGCTGGCCACGCGATCCAGCGGATCGAGGTAGTGCGGATCGGCACGCGACCGTTGCACTTCCGTTACGAGAATGTTGATCTTGGTGAGTCCCCGGCCAAGCTCATCGTAAATCTCCTGCGCGATCCGTGTGCGGGCCCGTTCCGATCGATTCTCTTCCAGCGCTTTGAGAAGGTCCTGTTCAAGCCGGGCGAATTCCTCGCGATCCCTCCTGGCAATGTGACGCTGCCACAGAACGGCAACGAAGCCCGCGATTGCCAGCGAACTTAGAAGCAACAGGATGGTGCCTGGCGATGGGATCATCAGCGTGTGATCTGGTCCGGACCAACACAAAGCACACGATCCGGCAGGCGATCGGAAATACCACGAGCGTGTTATGCCGATACGATTATGATGAACGGCGGAAACGATACACGACCGATTTTGTTTCCGCTGTGTACACGCCGCTACCTTTGCGCCCCCTCGGAAGTGTGGAAGGATGGAAGGATAGGATAACGGGCCATGGAACAGCGTGAACAACAGATAATCGAACAGGCGGGCAAGATCTTTATGCGCCTTGGTGTACGCAGCGTGAACATGGATGATATCGCCCAGCACCTGCGCATCAGCAAGAAGACGTTGTACCAGTATGTGAAGGACAAGAACGAGCTGGTCCAACGCACGGTCCAGCAGATCTGCGACCATCATCGCGCCTGCATCTTCTCGATCCGTGAGAAAGGGCTGAACGCGATCGATGAGAACTTCGAGATCGCGAGTTTCCTGGCAGGTCAGCTGGGGCAGATGCATCCATCGATCCACTTCGATCTGCAGAAGTACCATACCGAGGCCTGGGACCTTCTCCAGCGCACCGAGAAGGCCGATATCCACGAATGCGTAACGGCCAACATGGAACGCGGGATCAAGGAGGGGCTTTATCGCGAAGACCTGAACATCCCAGTGATCGCCAAGATCTACATCGCACGTTTCGACGTCACCTTCGATGGCGAACTGTTCCCCCAGAACGAATACAATTTCGACGACATCGTATGGGAGCTCTACCGCTACCACATTCGCGGTATCGCGAGCGAGAAAGGCTTGAAGTACCTGATGAAGAAAGTGCAGAAGGAACGGGGCGCGAAAAAACCGATCTGACCGACATGAAAGCATATTCCCTGATCATCATCCTCTTCGCATCCATCGCCGTTGGATCGGCGCAGGGCCCCGTACGCCTGGACCTGAGGCAGGCCATGGACATGGCGGCCAGGCAGAGCTACCAGGTGCAGGTGAGCCAGCTGGAGGCCGATAAGGCGCGAAAACAGATCAGCGAAGTGCTTGCCGCAGGCCTTCCACAGATCAATGGCTCTGTCTCGTTACAGAACTACCTGGATGTTCCAACCCAGGTGGTACCTAATTTCTTCGGTGGTGAACCGGAGCTCTTGGAGATCCAGTTCGGCGTTCCCTGGACCGCGTCGGCTGGCGTGCGTCTCGATCAGCTGATCTTCGATGGTTCGTATCTGCTGGGGTTGAAGGCCGCGCATGAGGTGCGCAAGCGAAGCGACGAGGAGCTTGAACTGAACATGATGAACGCGCGCGTTCAGGCAGCCAAAGCGTATTATGGTGTTCTCGCTGCTGATGAAGGTGCAAGGCTGGTCGGCGAAAGCCTCCCGCTGTTGGAGCGTAGCGTGAACGAGAGCACGGCGATGTCCGAGGCCGGATTCATCGAAGGGATCGATGTGGACCGATTGAAGATCGAGCTGGCGCAGGCGCGCGATCAGCACATGATCTTCCAGAAGCAGGCGGAGCTTGCCCGCAATTTCCTGAAGTTCGTGCTGGGCATTCCGGTGGCCACGCCGATCGAACTGGCCGATGAGCTGCGCACCTTGATCGATGATCCCGCCGAAGCAGCCCTCGCCGATGAGGCGTTCGATGCAGCGCAGCACATCGAGAACCAGATGGCCAACACATTGCTCCGCATCCAGACGTTGAACATGCGCAATGGAAGGGCGGCCTACCTGCCAAGCCTCTCGGGTTTCTTCGCGCACCAGCAACAATGGAACGCCACGGAATTCGAGCCGTTCGGCGGGCCGATCCCCTGGTTCCCGGCAACGCTCTGGGGAGTGAACCTCAACATCCCGATCTTCAGCAGCGGTGCACGGGCGAGCCGTTATTCGCAGGCGAAGATCGCGTTGGAACAGGCGGAGATCAACCGCACGCTAACGGAGGAAAGGCTTCGGCTGGACCACTTCCAGCGGCAGAGCGATGTGATCGCCGCACAACAGCTCTATGAGAATGAAGTGGAACGCCTTGAACTGTCGAAGAACATCTTCGATCGCACCAGCCTGAAATTCACCGAAGGGGTGGCCTCGAGCTTCGAATTGACGCAGGAGCAGGGCAATTACCTGCGTGCGCAGCAGCAATACATACAGCGGGTGATGGAATTGGTGAACGCCCGTGCCGAACTACGTCGTGCCTTAGATCGATTTTGAACGCATATCATGAAGACCGCATACATACAGATCCTTTCGATCGTGCTGCTGGCCGGCTGCGCAGGCCAGGCCGGTAATGACCATGGCGATACGATGAAGGCCAAGCGCCTGGAGCGTGATTCGCTCAAGAACGTATATGCCGAGGTGGGAGTGAAGATCAAGGAGATCGAAGCCTGGATCGCCGCGAACGATACCACCGTGAAGCGAAATCTCCCTACGGTCACCGCGACCCCGGTCGTGAGGGATACTTTCCATCACTATGTGGATGTGCACGGCAACGTGCGGGCGGACAAGGCCGCGGCACTTTCCTTGCCAGGCGGCGGCCGCATTCGCAAGGTGCTCGTGAAACCCGGCGATCGGGTAAGTGCAGGACAGATCTTGATCAGTGTTGACAATGATCTTGTAGTGAAGCAGATGGCACAGGCGGAAGCAGCTCTCGATCTCGCCCGGGTAACGTTCGAAAAGCAGTCCCGGCTCTGGGAACAGAAGATCGGCAGTGAAATGCAGTATCTCCAGGCCAGGACACAACTGGAACAGGCGGAGGCCGGCATGGCCGCACTCCAGGAGCAACAGCGGCTCTCCAATGTAACAGCGCCTTTCGCGGGGATCGTGGATGATGTGATGGTGCGCGTGGGCGATCTCGCCGGTCCCGGCATGCCGGTGGCCCGCGTTGTGGATCTGAGCGCCGTGCAACTGGAGGCCGACGTGCCGGAAAGTTATGTGCTCACCGTGAAGGACGAAGCTCCCATGAAGGTGCATTTCCCCAGCATCGGCGCCACTTTCGAAGGTGAGCTCGATCACGTGGGCAAGTTCATCGATCCGGCGAACCGCACCTTCAAAGTGACCGTGCGCGTTCCCGAGGCGCAGGAATACATGCGGCCGAACCTGCTCAGCGATATCAGCATCCGCGACATGAGCATCGATAGCGCGTTGATCGTTCCGAGCCGAACCGTGATGCAGGATGTGAACGGCAACCATTACATCTATGTGCTCGACGGATCGGGCGAGGGCGAGGCGCGGGCCCGCAAGGTGATGGTGGAACGGATGAGCGAGTACAAGGGCAGGATCAGCATCAAGCCACGTGAGAACGGTGCGCTGGAAGGTGATGTGATGATCGTGGATGAGGGCGCCCGTAACGTTACGGACGGTCTCCTGGTACGCGTAGCAAACTCTTGAGCATGCACGGGAACGAAGACATCGAAAAGGACCTGCACGGTCCGGAGCGGCAGTTCGCGATCACGAGCTGGGCGGTGAAGAACCGCACCACGGTGATCGTGCTCACGATCCTGATCTGCATCATGGGCATCTACTCCTACCAGGTGATGCCCAAGGTGAGCTTTCCCGAGGTGGTAACCCCGGAAGTTTTCATCGGAACGCCATACAACAGCAGTTCCGTGGTCGACATCGAAAAGCTGATCACCAAGCCGATCGAAAAGGAACTGAACACCATCAGCGGTGTCGATGAGATCAAGAGCACCAGCGTCCCGAACTTCAGTTCGATCAATGTGAAGTTCAACTACGATGTTTCACCTACCGAGGCACTTCGGAAAGTGAAGGACGCAGTGGACAAGGCCCGGGGCGACGCGAATTTCCCGACCGATCTGCCTGCGGAACCCAACGTGTTCGAGATGAACTTCTCGGAGTTGATGCCGGTGATGAACATCAACCTGAGCGGCGATTATCCGATGGAGCAGTTGCACGATTATGCGAAGCACCTGGAGGATCGCATCGAGGACCTGGAGGAGATAAACAAGGTGGAGATCCGCGGCGTGCCCGATCGTGAAGTGCGCGTGAGCGTTGATCTGCAACAGATGGAAGCGCTGCAGTTGAGCTTCAACGATATCGCCATGGCGCTACAGACCGAGAACCTCACAATGAGCGGTGGTGATGTGCTCACAGGCGATCAGCGCCGGTCGGTGCGGGTGATCGGCGAGTTCGTGAACGTGGAGCAGATCGGCAACATCGTGGTGAAGAATGAAGGCCAGCGTGAAGTCCGGCTGAAGGACATTGCCGACGTTTCCTTCACTTTCAAGGAACCGGAGAGTTTCGCGCGTGAGTACGGCAAGAGCGTAGTGATGCTCGATGTGATCAAGCGTGCGGGAGAGAACCTGCTTGAAGCGAGCGACAAGATCAATGCGATCCTCGAAGAGGACAGGCAGAAGGTGTTCCCCGAGGACCTTACGATCACCATCACCGGCGATCAGAGTGAACAAACACGCATCAGCGTTGCGGAATTGATGAACCACATCGTGCTCGGTGTGATCCTCGTGGTGGGTGTACTCATGCTCTTCCTCGGCCTGCGCAACGCGCTGTTCGTGGGGCTTGCGATCCCCATGAGCATGTTCATCTCCTTCACATTGCTCAATGCGTTCGGCGTTACGCTGAACATGATGGTGCTGTTCGCGCTGATACTTGCGCTCGGCCGGTTGGTCGATGATGGGATCGTTATCGTGGAGAACATCTATCGCCACATGAGCAATGGCGAGCCCGCCATGAAGGCCACGCGGCTCGCGGTGGGCGAGGTCACCATGCCGATCGTGGCCGCCACAACGG
>JAEYYE010000293.1 GCA_023430945.1 Bacteroidota bacterium | reverse complement strand
AAGATCCAGCGGGCGATCGCTTCACAGAGGAACAGATCGCGCTTTTCAATTCGATCTGCCAGGAGATCGAAAAGGTGATCGGCTACAAGCCGATGCGGCACATCGCGAATTCCGCCGCTATCGCACGTTTTCCGCAAGCGCAACTGGACATGGTGCGGCTCGGTATCGGGCTGCATGGCATCAGCAGCGATCCGCGCGAAGCAAAGGAACTTCTTCCGGCCACCTCGCTTCGTTCGCCCGTCGCACAGTTCAAGTTGATCGCAAAAGGCGATACCGTGGGTTATGGCCGATCGTTCAAGGCGAAAAAAGAGATGCGCATCGCGACGCTTCCGATCGGTTATGCGGATGGTTTTTCACGCCGCCTGGGCAACGGGATAGGAAAGGTTTGGATCCACGGAAAAGCGTGCCCGGTGGTGGGGAACGTTTGCATGGACATGTGCATGGTGGATGTTACCGACGTTGATGTAGCCATTGGCGATGAGGCCTGGATCTTCAATGCCGAACATCCGGTAACGGAGATCTCCGCGGCCATGGGCACCATTCCTTATGAGGTGCTTACATCCATTTCCCAACGGGTGAAGCGCGTTCACGTGCATTCGTAGGTGAGCGGTTGGCTTTCCGATCGAAGCAGCGATCGGGCCGCTTTACAGGTCTACGGGAACGGCCGAACAACTAAATTTGCCTGTAACCTGTCATCCCCACATGAACCGTTCATTACTGTCGGCCATTCTTGGCCTTGTACTTCTCATCCCCAGTTCGCTCTTTTCCCAGGCGCAATATGTTCCCGGGAATATCATGGTGATGCTCGCTCCGGGTGCACAACCAGAGAAAGTGGCCGCTGAACTTCGGACCCTGGATGGCATCGCCACCGGTCTTGTGGTGGAAAGAGAGCTTTCGGCACCGATGCGTGCCTGGCTGTTGAAGTTCAACAGTGATGCGATCGGCCAACAGAAGATGTTACAGGCGGTGAACGCGCACCCTGCGGTACAGATGGCGCAGAACGATCACATCGTTACCGAGCGCGAAGTACCGAACGACACGCAATACGGGCAGCAATGGCATCACCAGAACATTGCAAGTGAAGCCGCGTGGGATATCACAACCGGTGGTCTTACCGCTACCGGCGATACGATCGTGGTATGCATCATCGAGAATTCCGATCTGCCGCATCCCGATCTGATCGGCAATGCGTGGTTCAATCATTTCGAGATACCGAACAACAACATCGATGATGATGTCAACGGTTACGTGGATGATTTCCGTGGATGGAACACACCCGGAGGTGATGATGATGTCTATGGCGGAAGCCACGGCACGCAGGTGGCCGGCATGATCGGTGCGAAGGGCGACAATGGTGCCGGTGTGGCAGGCGCGAATTGGAATGTGAAAATGATGGTGGTGGATTATGGTGGCGTACAGGAATCGGCCGTGGTATCGGCTTATACATATCCGTTGGTGATGCGCCGCATGTACAATGAGACCAACGGTGAGAAGGGTGCTTTCGTGGTGGCCACCAACGCGAGTTGGGGGATCGATGGCGGACAACCTTCGAATTCACCGCTGTGGTGCGCCATGTTCGATACGCTTGGTACGGCTGGCATCCTTAGCTGCGGTGCCACCTCCAATAGCAATGTGAACATCGACCAGGTGGGTGATCTGCCAACGGCCTGCCCGAGCGAACATCTGGTAAGTGTAACCGCTACCAACAGCAGCGATCAGCGTACGTTCTCGGCCTACGGTGCCACACACGTGGATCTTGGTGCGCCAGGAGAAGATGTCGTCACGACCTCGATCGGCGGAGGCATCGGCAGCACCAGCGGTACTTCGTTCGCCAGTCCGCTCACCGCCGGTGTGATCGGCCTGCTCTACAGTGCGCCATGCGCTTCCTTGATGGATCTGGTTCACAGCGATCCTTCCGCAGGCGCGCTTTATGTGCGCGATGCGCTCTTTGCCGGTGTCGATCCGGTCGCACAGCTCGACGGTCAAACCGTCACCGGCGGCCGCATCAATTCAGCCAACAGCCTCGAATGGATCATGGGCCAATGCGGAAGCTGCCCGGCGCCTTTCAGCCTTGCCGCCGAATGGATCGATTCCACCGATCATACGCTTTCATGGACCTCGATAAATGGTGAGGAATTCGATCTGTATTACCGTCCCGTTGGCACCGAGGAATGGACAGTGGTGAATGCGATCGAAGGCGACAGCTACGTGGCTGAAGGTCTTATTCCATGTACGGAGTATGAATTCCAGGTAAGTGCAGCCTGTGGATCGGAGGAAAGTCCCAATAGTCAGTCCTTCACGTTCACTTCGGAAGGTTGTTGCGTTGCCCCCGAAGGCCTCAGCACCGGCATGATCACCACAACATCAGCTACGATCACTTGGGAAGGGGTGTTCGCTGCTGGCGCTTATGAGATCCGTTACCGCGAGGTAGGTTCCACCGACTGGACGACCGTTACCGTGGAAGGGACGAGCCACGAACTCACCGGTCTTGGCAGTTGTGCTTCTTATGAATTACAGGGGAGGAGCTCCTGTGATGGTGAAGGATCGGAATGGTCCGAAAGCATCTTCTTCAATGCATTCTGTCCTTCGGCTTCGGAGGATTCAGATTTCGAACACATCGAGACCGTGATCTTCGGTTCCATCAACAACAACTCGCAGAACGATGGTGGCTATGGTGATTACACGCACCTTGGTACCTCAGTGGAGGTAGGTGCTACGTACCCGATCTCATTGACGCCCGGCTACGATGGTTTCGGTACGTACGAAGAGCATTTCCGCGTCTATATCGACCTGGACCAGAACGGAACGTTCAACGGACCTGGTGAACTGGTCTTTGATGCCCCAAGCGTTACCACGACCACGATCACCGGCGACATCACCATTCCTGCCATGGCCACTCCGGGTGAATCGCGCATGCGGGTGATCATGAACTACGACGAACCGATCGCCAATGCATGCGTGGATGGATATGAATTCGGCGAGACCGAGGATTACTGCGTATCGATCACGGCGGCCACCGGGATCGCGGATCAACTGAATGGTGCAGCGATCAGCGTGTATCCCGATCCAGCTGATCAGGAACTGTTCATCGAGATCGCAGGCATCGATGGCCGTGCTTTGGAACTCACGATCATGGACAACACCGGCCGGCAGATCATTTCACGTACGGCGATCGGCAATGGCCGGTCCAGCGTGAACACCGCTGCGCTCGCCAACGGACTTTACATCTATCGGCTCCTGCAGAACGATCAGGAGATCGGCCTTGGCAAGTTCATGGTCTCGCATTGATGCGATCACCAACGCTCCAGGAATGCCACCCGATCGGGTGGCATTCCTCATTTACATAGCTTCGGATCGTGCACCGGATCTCGGCAGTGATCATCACGCGCAATGAGGAGCGCAACATCGCCCGTTGCCTTCGTTCGTTGAACGGCGTTGCCGATGAAGTGGTGATCGTTGATGCGGAAAGCACCGATAGGACTGCTGCGATCGCAAAGGAGCATGGTGCACGCGTCACCATCCGGCAATGGACGGATTACTCCGATCAGAAGAACTTCGCCAATTCATTGGCACAGCATCCCTACATCCTTTCGCTGGATGCTGATGAGGAACTCTCCGCTGAACTTCGCGAACTCCTGCGGAAAGAGAAGCAAAAGGGTTTGCGCGGTGCATACAGGTTCCCGCGCCTAACGAACTATTGCGGCACCTGGGTGAAACATGGCGGTTGGTATCCCGATCGCAAGACCAGGTTGTTCCCGCGTGAGAAGGCGAAGTGGGAAGGAGCACACGTGCACGAGGAACTGAAGCTCGATCCTTCGCTGAAGATCATCGATCTCTACGCCGATCTGCTGCATTACTCGTATCATTCCATCGCCGATCACCTGGAACGGATCGAACGGTATAGCACGCTCCATGCGCGCAGCATGCACGAGGCCGGCCGCAAGGCAGGCCCGATCAAGATCCTTCTTTCCCCGATCGTGAAATTCGTGCAAGGCTATCTTTTGCAATTGGGTTTTCTTGATGGATCGGCCGGCTTCCACATCGCGCGGCTTTCGGCGCATGCGGTGAAGCTGAAGTACAAGAAGCTGCAACAAATGCAGCGCGGCGCGTGATCCTTTACCCGCTCCGCGTTCATCATATCTTGTGGCCTTGTATCGATGTCATCACATGAATATCCATCGTCGCGTCCGGCATGCCTGAACGAGCGGAACACATCGTTCTGAGCCGCACCGACAGCATCGGCGATGTGATGCTAAGCCTGCCGATGGCCGGGCTCCTGAAGAAGAGGTTCCCGCGATCGTACATCACTTTCCTCGGCCGGTCGTACACCACCCCGATACTCGAGCGATGCTCGCACATCGATAACATCATCACGCTCGAGCAGCTCACGGTGAACGGTGAACGCGGTGCCGTCGAGCTGTTGGGCCGATCGCATATCGATGCCTTCGTGCATGTGTTCCCTGTGCGCAGGATCGCACGTTGGGCAGCGCTGGCGGAGATCCCACACAAGATCGGAACGAACCGCCGTTGGTGGCATTGGCTGCATTGCGATCATCGGATCGCATTGAGCAGGCGCAACAGCGATCTGCACGAATCGCAGCTCAACGCGAAATTGCTCGCACCGTTCGGCATCAACACCGGGCATTCAACACAGGAACTGGCGGCCTTCTCCGGTTTCTTTCCAGATGCACCTGATCAGCAGTTGCGCGATCTGATCAGGCCGGGGCGCAGGAACATCATCCTGCATCCGCATTCCAGCGGGAGCGCGGTGGAGTGGAGCCTGGAGAATCATGCGGAGCTCATCCGCCTGCTGCATCCGGCACAATTCCATGTGATCATAACAGGCACAGCGCTCGAAGCCGATCGCTACCGCAGCACATTGCCGCTCAAACTTCCGCACGTCACCGATCTCGGCGGCAAGTTCGATCTGCCAAGGTTGATCTCATTGATCGGCATCTGCGATGCGCTTGTTGCGGCGAGTACCGGCCCTCTCCACATCGCCGCAGCATGCGGCATCCACGCGATCGGCCTTTATGCCAACGTGCGCCCGATCCATCCCGGCCGCTGGGCACCCATCGGGCGAAATGCGCACACGCTTGTGGAGGACGATGTGGAGACAAGCTCCGATCCACAGCAGCGGATCAACGCGATAAAGCCTGAAAAGGTGATGCGCCTGCTTGAAGGTCTTTGAGCGTATTTGGGCGTGCCGCCCGCCGCCTCGTGCAAAGCCACGCGCCAGCGGCCGTCGGGCTCCCCGCAGTACTGCAGGGCGCTCCAAGTCAGCGCTCGCAAAGCCTCGCTTGCGGGCTTTCCGCTGCTATCCCTCACGCAAGATCCGATAGCATTATGGTAGGCTCGCATTATTCAACGCTTAAAAGGTTACTCCGTTATCGGGACCCGGAACTTATATTCCTTATAAAGTTCCATATTAACCAGTTCCCTCTGCACCGAGAGGTATTCGTCATCCAACCGATGAACATCCCTTTCAATGGCGAGATAAATGCTGTCCCGATCCATGATATATGCGCGCATCAATTGATCCACCGCGGTCTGAAGGTCACTACCTGCGGTAGTACGTGGCAATCCATCCTCGACCAATTGCTTACGCGTCTTTCGTAAATGCAGCTCGAGCAGATCGAAGAACATTTGTTCAAGCTTCAGGTTCTGCTTATCAAATTCCGATCGCTTGAAATACGAGGTTTCCGGGTCAAAGTATGCCCTCAGTTCGACCTCGTAGGAAGATAGAGGCCGGAATATGGTACTGTATACCACATTCAGATAAGAATTGGTGATACCCGGAGTATTTTCCCGCGATCGCCGAAAATCATCGATCTCCAATGTGTGTGTCGGGTTCCAATAGATCCGATCCAAGTACTTGCGGATCGATGATCCTTTATAGAACTGTCCGTGGATCCGGTGACAGGTGGAACCAAATGTCATGGGTAACCGATGTTGAGTGATCCGAACCAGATTGGCACCATACATTCTTGCGATCGCCTGGGTCGTGTCCAGCACAAAAGGCAGGTCACAGCGAACCGCCATTCGATCTTTTACCTTAAAGTCAGCGATCAATATCAGATCAGTTGTGTCCAGTCGTTCGCCGTGTTCTATCACAGCGATAGGCGCATCAGTTTCCAGCTCGGGCTGCTGCTGGAACCGTGTTACTTGAAAATGAAGCGTGCATGAAACGCTCCCAATGGAGATTAGTAGTAAGACTACCAACCGTGCCGAGTACGCCGTGTTCACTTTCCGAAAATAGGGATCACCCTCCGCTTACCATATCCGCCGGATC
>JAEYYE010000183.1 GCA_023430945.1 Bacteroidota bacterium | reverse complement strand
TAGCTATACTTTGCCAGGAGTTCGCCAGGCGCGGCTACGTGGCCATCGCACCGGATTACCGCATCGGCATTTTCGCGCCCAATGCGTTGGGCACGATGCTCGCCGTGATGCGTGCAACCCACGATCTGAAGGCGTGCGTCCGGTTCCTTCGCCGATCGGTCGCGGAGAACGGTGATCCATGGAACATCGATCCGGACCGGATCATCATCGGTGGTGTATCAGCAGGAGCGATCGCCGCATTGCATGCGACCTACTTGAACGATGATGGTGAGATGCCCGCAGTACTTGTTCCATTGACAGATCAACTTGGCGGCGTGGAAGGGCTGAGCGGCAACCCTGGCTATTCAAGTGCGGTGGCCGCGTGCTTCAGCATGAGCGGCGCGATCGGTGATACCGCGTGGATCGATGCGGATGAAGCACCATTGGTGAGCATCCACGACAGCGGCGATCAGGTGGTGCCTTATCTCACGGAAGAAGTCCTCGTGTTATCCCAACCGACCGGCGTTATGGCCTCAGGAAGCCACGATATCCATTTGCGTATGGAGAACCTTGGGATCGATCACTGTCTGCTCACTTATCCCACGAGCGAACACGTCGGGTACCTGCTTTCCGATCTGGTCGGTTCCACCGATCATGTCTTCAATTTCACCTCGAAGATCGTGTGCGAACTGGATGCGTATTGTGGGGCCCAAATGGTGGATCTACCTGAGATCCGTTCAGAAGATCACTTCAGTGTATATCCGAATCCGGCGACCGATATGATCACTGTGGATCAAGCACTGATAGGACCGATCTCGATCGTGGATGTGAATGGAAAGGAAGTGCTCTCTCATTTCATCACCAGTTCCGATCGGCAGATCGATGTGTCATCGATCCCAGCTGGCATCTACTTCATCCGATCGAAGTCGAAGATCAGCACGCAACGTTTTGTGATCATGCATTGATCCGTTCCCCCGGATCATCTTTGTGCCATGCGGGTGGCGGTGATCGGTGGGGGTGCGGCGGGTTTCTTCGCAGCGCTCAGCGTGAAGCAACATCATCCGCACGCACAGGTCACGTTGATCGAGAAGAGCGGAAAATTGCTCAGCAAAGTGCGCGTGAGTGGCGGCGGAAGGTGTAATGTGACGCATGCGCAACCGGACATCAAAAAGCTTTCGGAGCATTATCCGCGTGGCGGGCGTTTTCTGCGGAAGGCATTCAGCCAGTTCAGTGTGAACGATACGATCGCCTGGTTCGATCGGCGCGGTGTTAAGTTGAAGACCGAACCCGATGAACGCATGTTCCCGATCACCGATCGGTCGGAGACCATCATTGAATGTTTGCTCGGTGCTGCAGAGGAATTGAAGATACCGATCGATCAAGGCGATGCTTTGATCGGTTGTGCGGTAAAGGCCGATCGTTTCGAATTGAAGTTCGCTTCAGGAAAGGTCCGGTCTTACGATCGCTTGATCATCGCCACCGGCGGAAATCCGAAACTGGATGCATATGAATGGATCGCCAGACTTGGCCACACGATCATACCGCCCGTGCCATCGCTCTTCACCTTCAACATGCCCGGCGAACCGATCCGCGAATTGATGGGTGTGGTGGCCGATCCGGTACGCGCTCGCATCACAGGCTTCGATCTGGAAAGCACCGGCCCGTTGCTGATCACCCACTGGGGAATGAGCGGTCCGGCGATCCTGAAGTTGAGCGCGTGGGGCGCACGCATCGTGCATGATCTGGGTTACGACTTCACCCTTCAGCTCAACTGGCTTGGCGGAAGGAATGAAGAAGAGGTGCGATCGATTCTCCAGCAGAACGACCAGGAAAATGGCCGCAAGCAGATCATCAACTCCGATCCCTTCGGCGTGCCAAAACGGCTCTGGCAATTCCTGTTGAACAAAGCTGCGATCCACCCTGAAAAGCGTTTCGCGGAGATCAACAGGAAAGAACGGAACCGGCTGATCGACCTATTGACCAACGATCGATACATCGTGAAGGGAAAGACCATGTTCAAAGAGGAATTCGTGACCGCTGGAGGAGTTTCCCTCGAAGAAGTCGATCCAAATTCCATGCAAAGCCGTATCGTTCCAGGACTCTACTTCGGCGGTGAAGTGCTGGACATCGATGGCATCACCGGAGGTTTCAATTTCCAGGCTGCATGGACGACCGGTTTCATCGCCGGGAAGTTGCGGTAAGGCGGTCCAGTTCGAGCTAACTTCGTCATCATAGAACGGTCCGTCGCCGCCAGGCATCCGATCAAGATGTTCCTGTTCCAAGTTTTGTTGATGGCATTCACCGCGTGCGATCTGCCCAAGGATCCGGACGATTCGTGGCGTGAAGCAAAGGAGACCGGATTGCAGGTAGGAGTTGTGGTAGATACGCCATTCGTGGTGAAGCAGAATGGAGAATGGGCGGGGGAGGAGATCCAGCTCATCGAAAAGTTCGCGGCCGATCACGGGTTGAAGGTCCAATACCATGAGCGGTCGGAAAGTGAGATCGTACACCAATTGGAGCGAAGCGAATTACACGTTGCCGCCGGTGGATTTCACAGTGATACAGAGTGGAAGAAGAAGGTCGGCGCAACGCGGCCTTTCCCGCCTATGGATCATGTATTCCTTGTTGCCGCGGGAGAGAACCACACATTGGTGAAGCTTGAGGAATGGCTTCTGAAGAACACGGAATAGATGCTGTTCGGCAAAGCCCACGAACTTCCCGATGACCTGAAGCCGAAGCTTGAAAAAGCCAGACGGTTGTGCTGGATCACCATCGGTTATCTGGCGGTCTCCGTCGGTCTCATGATCATGCTTTCCAGCAATTCGCAACTGCTCAAAACGGCCTGGGTGGAGAACATGCTGAGCATGCTTCCTTCGATCTCCTTCCTGATCGGCGCTCATTTTCATGCGCGCAGGCCCGATCACCATTTTCCGTACGGCAGGCACCGGTCCTTCTCCATCAGCTTCCTTACCGCATCGGTCGCATTGCTCAGCATCGGTCTTTACATCCTGATCGATTCGGTCATGAGCCTGGTAGAGATGAGCCGGCCGAACCTCGGTATCGTGCCGCTCTTCGGCACCGCGATCTGGAAAGGCTGGATCCTCATCGGCATCCTGGCCGCCACCGCAGTGATCTCGCACTTCGTCGGCAACGCCAAAATGCCGATCGCGAAGGCGCTGCACAACAAGAACCTGTATACCGATGCCGATACGCAGAGCGCCGACAAACGCACCGCCATCACCGGCATCATCGGCATGCTGTTCGTCGGTTTTGGCATCTGGTGGGCCGATGCCGTGGTCGCGATCATCATTTCCACCACGGTGGTGAAGGAAGGTGCGCAGAACACCAAGGATGCCGTGCTTGATCTGATGGATCGCCACCCGATGAAAGTGGAACGGCATGAAGAAGATGAGCTCGTAGAAAAGATCACCGAGCGAGTCCTATCTAAAACGTGGATCGCAGATGCACGAGTCCGCGCGCGCGAGGAAGGCCAGGTCTATTTCGCGGAGGTCTTCATCATCCCACGATCCGGCGAGGTAAGCGCCAGGGCGTGCGAGGACCTGGCCGAAGAGATCCGCGAAATGCACTGGCGGTTCCACGACATTTCGATCGTTCCGATCGAAAGGATCGTGGATGTGAAGGATAAGGAAGGGGAGTAGGGCGAATGCCGCGCAACCCCGCAGTACTGCGGGGCGCGTCACGGGGCTTCCCGCAGTACTGCGGGACATTGCAAGTCCTCAGCCCGGCATCTTCCAAACCGTTCCACTCCCCTCTCCTTGGGAGAGGGGCCGGGGGTGAGGGGCTTCCTCAGCGTTCACCGATCGGTGCATTGAAGATCTCGCAACCAACCCCACGCCCTTGCTGCCAGCAATTGGTGAAGTAGATCGATCGTCCATCCGGCGCCCACTTCGGCGAGGTTCCGCGGCCTTTGGTATCGGCGAGCAACCTTACGTCAGATCCATCCGCGTTCATCAAATGGATCTGGTGGTCCACACCGTTCCGGTTCGCGGAGAAAGCGATCTTTTTTCCATCCGGCGACCATGCCGGCCAGCCTTCGTAGGAAGGATGATCCGTGAGGTTGCGCTGATCGGAACCATCTGCATTCGCAATGAAGACCTCTGAATTCTTGTCGCCCACGATCCGCCGGAACGCGATCTTCGATCCATCGGGGGACATCACCGGG
>JAEYYE010000137.1 GCA_023430945.1 Bacteroidota bacterium | reverse complement strand
CATCGAGATCGAGGAAGCTTCCACTTCCATGGGACCGCTGGCGATCCAGCAGGTGATGTTGCAGGCGTTCGCCAAATTCCAGTCGATCCATTCCATGCAGGCACTTCTGGATCAGGCCGCAGAGTATGTGCACCAGATCACAGGCTACGACCGGGTGATGATCTACCGGTTCCATCCTGATTGGCATGGCGAAGTGGTGGCCGAAGTGAAACGGCCCGATCAGGAGCCGATGATGGGCCTGCACTTTCCGGCAACGGATATTCCGGAACAGGCCCGCCGCCTCTACCAGATCAATACGATCCGGCAGATCGCGGACGTGCATGCGCAGACCTCGCCGATCGTGCCCACCCTGCGCCCAGATGCACGCCGCCCACTGGATCTCACGCATTCCGCGTTGCGCGCGGTATCACCGGTGCACATCGAATACCTGCGCAACATGGGCGTTGGCGCGAGCCTCAGCATCTCGCTCATCTATCGCGGCAAATTGTGGGGTCTTATCGCCTGCCACCACAATTCATCCCGCCTCGTCGATCACGATGCGCGCATGACGTGCACGTTCATCGGGCAGATGCTCTCCGCTTCACTCGAACATCGCCATGATGCCGAAGAACGCGAACGATCGCAAAAGGTGCAGGAACGTACCATGCAGTTGCACCAGCTCATGATGCGTGAGCGAAGTGTAGCCGATGCGCTCACCAAGGACGAGAACATGTTGCTCCAGTTGGTGAAGGCGGAAGGTGCTGCCTTGATCTTCGAGGAAAAGGTCAACCGGATCGGTGCCGCACCGGATGAAGGAACGATCGCGATCATTACAAGTTGGATGCGTGCCGAAAAAGTGCCTGCCGTGTTCCGCACCACGGAATTGCCACGGCTCATACCGGAACTTGCCGATCGGAAGGGAATGCCTGCAGGCATGCTCGCGATCACGCTATCGCAGGAATTGGGGGAATACATCCTCTGGTTCAAGGCGGAAACGCTTGCGCAGGTGCATTGGGCCGGCGCACCCGAGAAAAGCATCACCACCACATTGAACGGCCAGGGGCGGCCCACGCTCGGTCCGCGGAAAAGCTTTGCCAAATGGACCGAGCAGGTGAAGGGGACCTCCACCCCATGGACACGGGCCGATCTTTCGATCGCACAGAAGCTGCGGGAAGATGTGTTGCAGGTGATCGCGCGCAAGGCGAACGAGATCCGGAAGCTGAACGAAAAGCTTCGCGTCGCCTATGAGGAACTGGATACCTTCAGTTACACGATCTCCCACGATCTGCGCACACCACTTTCCGCGATCCGCAACTATGCGGAATACCTGCTGATGGTGTACCGCGACAAAGTGGAAGGTGACCTGGATGATGTACTGGAACGCATGGTCCGGAGCACCGACAAGATGTTCACCCTGATCGAGGAAGTGCTTGATTATTCCCGGCTAGGGCGTACCGAACTTAGTGGTGGCCCGGTGGATATGGCGGTGATGCTGAAAGAGATCAAGGATGAAGTGCTTTCATCCTGGTCGGATGGGCGCACCACGCTCACCATCGGGGCCACACCACCGCTCTGGGGTGATCGCACCATGATCGCACAGGTGTTCACCAACCTCATCTCCAATGCGGTGAAATATTCGCAGCGTACCGAAAATCCGCAAGTGCATGTGGAAGGATCGGAGAGCGATGACGAAGTGACCTACACCGTGAAGGATAATGGGATCGGGATCGATATGGAACAGGCGGCACACGTTTTCGATCTGTTCAAGCGGCTGGACAATGTGAAAGGTTTCGAAGGAAGCGGCGTAGGGCTTTCAATCGTGAAACGGATCGTTGAGAAGCATCAGGGAAAGATCTGGTTGAACAGCGAGCCCGGTGAAGGTTCGGTGTTCCATGTGAGCTTCCCAAAACCTGTGGAAGTGTGACGATGGAGGGAATGAAAAGCGCAACGGAACGGCCGGCGGGAAATGCCGGTCTTCGTGAACGTTTGAAGTCCGCGACCGCAGCGGATCACCGGGCCACCGAGGAGGCGATGTACGGCGGGGCGATCATGAAGGGTGAGCTCACGCTCGATCGCTACAAGCATCTGCTAAAAGCGCATTACATTTTCCATTCAGCCCTGGAAAAAGCGATCTCCGCGCACGCCGGCCGTTTCGCAGCGATGCGGCCGCAGGATCGGCTCAAGGCCGGCCAATTCCGCGACGATCTGCTGCAACTGAACGAACCTCTGCCACCGGAGGAAGATCTTTTCGCCGCATGGGATTTTCCCGAATTGCTCGGGGCAGCCTACGTGGCCGAAGGATCCACGCTGGGTGGCGCGGTGATCACACGCGCGTTGCAGAAGAACGGCATAGCCGATGCTGCCGGGATCATACCCGGACCATTCGGATCATATGGTGAGCGCACAGGAGAATGCTGGAAGGAATTCCTTCACTTCCTGGAAGAGCATGCCGATGCGGATGAGGCTGCCTGCAACGGAGCCAACCGGGCCTTCCGGTTGTTAAGAGATGTTTTCGACCGCCTGGGATCACACTAGGGCCGCGCGTTCCCGATCGATATCGGTATTAACTTGATGGCAGCGGATCGACGCCTTACCCGTCATCCTCTTCCATGGACTTCGATCGGATCAAAAAGAAGCTCGCCCTCCTCGCCGATGCGGCCAAGTACGATGTGAGCTGCGCGAGCAGTGGAAGCAAGCGCAAGAACGAAGGCGGCCTGGGCAATGCGGAAGGCATGGGGATCTGCCACAGCTACACGCCCGATGGCCGTTGCGTGAGCCTGCTGAAGATCCTGCTCACCAACCATTGCATCTTCGATTGCGCGTACTGCGTGAGCCGCCGCAGCAACGATGTGCAACGCGCGGCGTTCACCGTGAAGGAAGTGGTGGACCTCACGATCAATTTCTACCGCCGCAATTACATCGAAGGATTGTTCCTCAGTTCCGGCATCTTCAAGGATGCGGACACCACGATGGAACGGCTCGTGCGCGTGGCGAAGGAGCTGCGGACGATCCACAATTTCCACGGATACATCCACCTGAAAAGCATTCCGGGCGCAAGCGATGAATTGATGCATGAGGCCGGGCTTTATGCCGATCGGTTGAGCGTGAACCTGGAGATCCCCACGGAAAAAGAATTGAAGCGCGTGGCGCCGGAGAAAGATCATGCGCAGGCGTACCGCCCGATGAACTACCTGAAGCGCACGATCGAAGGGCTGAAGGAAGAGCGAGCGCTGGTGAAGAAGAAACCGCTTTTCGCGCCTGCCGGACAAAGCACGCAGCTGATCGTAGGCGCAACTCCGGAAAGCGATCGTACCGTGCTTTTACTCGCGAGCAGTCTATACCGTGACCAAGGCTTGAAACGTGTTTATTACAGCGGCTATGTTCCGATCAGCGCCGATCCCCGTATGCCTTCCATCGATCGGGCCCCGCTGGTGCGTGAGAACCGGCTCTACCAGAGCGACTGGCTCCTGCGTTTCTACGGATTCTCGGTGGAAGACCTTTTGAACGAATCGCAACCACAGCTCGATCTGGACATCGATCCAAAGACAGCGTTCGCATTGCGGCATCCGGCACTTTTCCCGATCGATGTGAACATCGCCTCGCGTGAGATGATCCTGCGTGTACCCGGCATCGGCACGAAAAGCACCGACCTGATCCTGAAAGCACGGCGAAGAGGAATGATCCGCAAGGAACACCTGAAAAGCTTCGGCGTGTTGATGAAGCGCGCGCAGTATTTTCTTTCGTTCACCGGCGAAGCTCATCCGCTGGTGCATCAACCGGGACGATTACGATCCATCCTTACTGCGCCGAAAGCACCATCACCACAACTGGATCTGTTCGCAGCGTGATGCTTCCCGTGCACATCCGATATGATGGAAGTTTCGCCGGCATACTTACCGCAGCGGCAGAGATCGTGCGCGATCGATTGC
>JAEYYE010000111.1 GCA_023430945.1 Bacteroidota bacterium | reverse complement strand
CGATCCATCACATCAACATCATCATCAATCCCTTCTTCACCTGGTCCATCAATCGCTTCAATGCGATGCATTTCTTCTTCTTGGCCACATTGGCGTTCTTGTAGCCCATGGTCTCGGCTATGCCGCGCATGTCCAGCCGGTCGATATAATACAGCTCCAGCACGCGCTTGTCATCGGGCGAAAGCCGTTCCAGCTCGGCCCTTACCTTCTCCAGATCCTCATCGCGTTCCATGGTCTCCTGTGCGTTGGCGTGTGACAGGCCTTCCATATGGATCGCATAAGGAGCCAAATGGTTCCCATGGATCGCCTGGGACCTTATGCGTGTGAGCAGATGATTGCGGCCGATCGCGAAGAGATAGGTGCGCACATTCCCGTTGAACTGCGCGAGCCGGCCGGCAGCTTCCTGTTCGTATACGGCGCATAACGCGTCCTGGAAGGCATCTTTCGCTTCATCGGCATCCACACCGAATTCACGCCTTGCCCATGCGATGAACGCATTGCGATGCTGGCGGTATTGGCGGGCCGCCTCCTCAAACATGGGAGTAAGGGATCTTGAACGCATTCCGGCTGCGGGCGCCGAATATAGAGGAATGCCGGATATTGGATGAGATGGCGATCATGTTCCGTTGGTTTTCAGCAACGAAACAATCGCGCCTCAACGACAAATGATGTCGTTCGCGCTGAAAGGCATCAGCCATGCGGTAACCTTCCAGGCATGTATGTTATTAAAGGACGGAGCGACAGTGCAGGGTCGCGGGTCGTACCGGAGCAGTTCGAACCTGGGCCCTGTGCATGGACCCGGCCTTTCGCGAAAGGTCGGGTCCTCTATTTCACGGGATCACGATCGTGAACGAAAGATCCCGTCCGCGCAAAAAGTAGATCCCTTGCGGATGCGTGACCTTAAGACCGCATACACTTCCGGTGCAATTGGATCTCTGGATCGACCTGCCTTGTGGGTCGAACAGGTCGAATGTGTGCCTTCCATCCTCCAGGCCCACGATATTGATCATTCCACCGATCGGATCGAAGCTTGCATTGACTCCCGATCCACCTGGAACTTCGATCGATGTTCCTACTTCAAGCAACCAGATCAAAGCATCCTTCACATGCGTGCGGAACAACGGATCGCTGGTGTAATTGCTTTGCGCATGGCCCAGCGCTGTGTAGAAGATCCGGTTCATTGCGGTGGTGCGGTACCAGCTCATCGGGCGCGGCGCATCGTAGCTGTTCACCATTCCGTTCGGTCCGATCGTTTCCTCAACTTCGAGTACGGGAACGATATCGGCCGCCAGGTAACCGTTCTCCCAGTAATAGTATTCCTCTTCCTTCTGCCATGGATCGGGAAGGTTCGCTGTGGAAGGATGCGATCCCAGCTTATGCAGGGCGAATGAAGGCGTGCCCGGTACATGGTGCGGATCGGACTGCACGCTTCCACCGATCGTAATTGCATAGAAGTCCCACACGCCGGTATCGCCGCCATTGGCTGATGAATGCCGGTACGTATCCGTCGCTGCGTGGATCCCCATCATGTGGCCGCCCTGCGCGATCCATGTTTCGAAATTCGATCGTTGCTGATCATCCAGGATCGCATTGCCCGATGTGTTGGCGAATACCACCACATCGAATTCCGCCAACGTAGCGAGGTCATTGAAGGATGATCCATCCGCATCATCGATCACCTCCGCGCCGATCTCAGAGCCGATCGAACTGAACATGGAAAAAGAGACCTCACGCGTTCCATGATCGAAGCCGCTGGTCTTCGTGAAGTGGAGCACGCGCTGGGCCACCACGATGTGCACAGAGAAAAGGATCACGAGCAGAACAAGGGACCGTGGCATGGATCGAAGTTACCGATGGAGCCGATCATCCCGATCGAACCTTCCCCTGCCGGCGGTGTACTGCACAACAAAACAGCTCGATCCCGATCGACCAAACTATTCCCAACATGAAAAGCAGATCGTACATCATCATCGCCAGCATCGTTCTTTCCGGACTTGCAGCCTTACTCGTTTCTTTTCGAGAACCGCTCCTGAAAGAAGAGATCATTCCCTGCCACACGCCACCGGAGGCCATAAAAGGCTGTGTGTTCAAGACCGTTTATGAAGGTGAAGGCGTGGACAGCACATTCCAGATCGCCACACCGGCAAAGGTGCTGAGGGCGGAAGAGCGCGGACTGCATTGGCTTGTTCAGGCGCAGGCCGCCGATGGTGGCTTTGGTGCAGGCGCACATGCCCGCCAGGATATCCGCGATCCGCATGCGGTGGCCACCGATCCAGCCACCACGGCCATGGTGGGCATGGCGATCCTGCGCATGGGATCCACATTGGACCAGGGTGAGTACGCGCCACAATTGAAGAAGCTGACGAACTATCTTCTCTCGCATGTGGAGAAGGCCACACCACAGGCACGGAACATCACAGACCTGCAGGGCACCCAGATCCAGGTGAAGTTGGGGGCGAATATCGATGTTGCGCTCACCACCCAATTCCTCAGCAATTTGAGCGCGAAGTTGCCGGCGAACGCACCGATGAAGCAACGTGTGCTGCAGGCCATGAACATCTGTTCGGGTATCATCCAGCGGGCCCAGAACAGTGACGGTAGCATGCAGGGCGATGGCTGGGCCGGTGTGTTGCAGAGCTCGTTCGCCGCGAACGCTCTGGAATCAGCGAAAGCACAGGGTGCCGTGGTTGATGATCAGGCCTTGCAACAGGCCCGCGATTACAACAAGGGGAACTTCGATGTGGAGGGCAGGAGCGTGGCCACCGAGCGCGCAGCAGGCATAACGCTCTACGCCGTGAGCGGAAGCACCAGGAGCAGTGCGCAGGAAGCCCGGGCCGCAGAAGAGAAGGTGGAGAAGGCGAAGAAGGAAGGAAAGATCAAGGCCGACGCGGAGATCAACGTTGACAACCTGAAAGAGGCGGGCCTTTCCACCACGGAAGCCGAACGTTTGAATACGGCCTACCAGGTCTATAACGCTGCGAAGGAACAGGCGCAGGATGCGAACGTAGTGAACGGCTTCGGCAACAATGGGGGAGAGGAATTCCTCAGCTTCCTGCAAACGGGCGAATCAATGGTGATCGCAAAGGACCGCGGCTGGCGCAATTGGTATGGCGCCACCACCGATCGATTGCTCGCCATACAGGAGCAGGATGGAAGCTGGTTAGGCCACCATTGCATCACGAGCCCCGTGTTCTGCACCGCGACCGCGCTTTTGATCCTGAGCGTGAACAACGATGTGGACCAGCTGCTTGCCCAAGGTGCGGTGAAGTACCGCTGATCCTGGAATGAGGAAGGTCCGGCGAGCGATCGCCGGACCTTCCTCATTCCGATCGGTCTGGATCAGCGCCCTTGTGGCCTGCGTTCATGATCACCGCGGCCATCACCTCGATCGCGCATGCGTTTCACCACTTCGCGATGGAATTCGCGTTCGGCCTTCTGGAGCTTCACCAACTTCTGCGCCCCGATCGCCTTGCGCAATTGTGGATCGTATTTCCGGGCCACCTGCACGTCCTTCTCACGCATTTCCAGTTCGCGATCGAGCAGGTCATTGGCCTGCTCTTCGGTGATCTCCGAACCGCTGCGCTTGAGCGAACGCCGTAGTTCCATCAATTCCTTCCGGTTGGCGTGCTGCTCCTTCTCCATCTGATCATAGACAGGCCAGAAGCGCTGCGCTTCCTCCGGTGTCAGTTCCATCTTTTGCGTGAGGTAGGCGCTTTTCTGGGCCTTTATCTCCTTCATCCGTTCCTCGCGGATCGGGGGATCGTCATCCATTTCCTCCTGTGCGTAGGTAATGCCGGCCGAGGCGATCGCCAGTGCGATCAGAAGGGATCTGTGCAGGTTCTTCTTCATGGTTCAAGTATCAGGAGTTCAATATCGATGTTCTCGTGTTCCAAATAGGCGATCAGTTCCGTTTCGTCCAGTACGATCGAAACATCCTCGAAAAGTGGAGTGGTGGGATCGGCGTAGATCTCCCAGATCGCGTATTCATCGATCGGCAATTCATCGGGTGAAAGGTCGATCGGCAACTGTGCCAGTGGATCATCGGCCTGCCCGTTCTTCACCGGCAGCGCCCACCAGATGGCCATCACAGCGATCGTGACACCGATGGCAAGTGCAGCCCACCTGTATCCGAAGGAGCGAAGGGAAGACCCTTTTCCTGCGACACGTTGTTGTACCACATTCGGGAACCGATCGAAAAAGCCGTCGGGCACAACGAATGGATCGGGCCGCCCCTTCAGCGATCGAAGCAGTGGTGCTTCGTTCAGTGGATCATTTCCTTCCTTTTCGATCATACCACTTATTGGACGCACCAGTTCTCAAAAGGTTCGATCGGCCGTAAGCCATTGCTCGATCTTTTTC
>JAEYYE010000053.1 GCA_023430945.1 Bacteroidota bacterium | reverse complement strand
GTTCTATGGATCGCTATTGCGTACCTGTTCGACGTGCGATGACTCATGACATCAGCGCAAAGTTTTCGGTGAGCTTCATTATCTGATCTTCTGATCATCTGATCAAATACGCGTTTTGAGCTTGGGCAGCATCTCGATCCTCCAAGTGCTGAAAGTTCCATCCAGGATCTTCTCGCGCGCTTCCTTCATCAACGCGAGATAGAACCCAACGTTGTGCAGGCTTGCGATCTGCTGGCCGAGCATTTCGCCGCTTTGGAAAAGATGGCGCACGAAGGCGCGTGAATAAAAGCTGTCCACCCAGGTGTTGCCGTGCGGATCGAGCGGACCGTGGTCATCGGCCCATTGCCTGTTCTTGATCTGCAGCACGCCTTCGCGTGTGAAGAGCATTCCGTTCCGGCCGTTGCGCGTGGGCATCACACAATCGAACATGTCGATCCCGCGGGCCATGTTCTCCAATAGGTTCCATGGAGTACCAACGCCCATCAGGTAGCGCGGTCTGTCCTTCGGAAGGATCGAACAGCAGAGTTCGGCCATAGCGTACATCTCTTCCTCGGGCTCGCCGACACTAAGGCCGCCGATCGCATTGCCGGGCATTTCCTTCTTGGCTATGTACTCCGCCGATCGTTGTCGTAGTTCGGGGAACGTGCTTCCTTGCACGATCGGGAAGAGTGCCTGTTCGTAACCGTATTTTGGATCGGTGGTATTGAACCGATCGATGCAACGATCGAGCCACCGATGCGTCATGTGCATGCTCTTCTCAGCGTATTCACGCTCGCAAGGCCAGGGTGTACATTCATCGAAGGCCATGATGATGTCGGCACCGATCGAACGCTGGATGTCCATGACACCTTCGGGAGAGAACAGGTGTTTGCTTCCATCGATGTGGCTGCTGAAGCGCACGCCTTCCTCGGTGATCTTGCGGATGTCGCTGAGCGAATGCACCTGGAAACCGCCGCTGTCGGTAAGGATCGGACGGTCCCAACTATTGAACTTGTGCAGGCCGCCTGCATTTTCGATCACGCCGATCCCCGGCCGCAAATAGAGATGGTACGTGTTGCTGAGCATGATCGGTGCATCGAGATCATTGCGCAGCTCGCGCGGATGGATCGCTTTTACGGCACCCAGCGTTCCCACCGGCATGAAGACCGGCGTGGGAACGATCCCGTGATCGGTATGGAGTTCACCCGCCCGTGCGTTGGAAGCGGGATCGTTGTGGAGAAGCTTGAATCGCATGGGAAAGGCGGCGCGAAGGTAGGAGAGTGGGGTTCGTGGCTGAGGGATCCGATGATGAGATGCCGGGACAGGAAGCGTGTGCTTCGCCTAGCCTAGCCTTTGGCAGATCGAGGGTGCGAGGAGGCGACCAAGTCGCATGCCGCCAAAGCTTCAGCGACGGCGCATGGCAGCACCGGAGCCCACCTGCGTTGGCCGCAACGAACCACAGCCCTTCGGTTTCGCTCAGGATAACTCCCAGCCGATAAGGAGCCATGAAAGATCATGGCTCCAGGATCCGGCCGATCCCACTTTTCCACGTTCAGGAAAGCTCCAGCAGTTTCAACCGATCGGTAAGGGCTTCAAGGGTGCGATCATCCGGGCAAAGCACCAGCAGCCGATCGTTCGCATTGATCGTGGTGTTGCCGTTGGGCAGAATGTGGATACCGTCCCGCTGGATCATGGTGATCACCGCGCCTGCGGGGAAATGAAGCTTCACGAGCGGTTCGCCCACGGCCGGGCTTTCATCCTTCACGAGCAATTCGTGCAGCTCGCCCTTCAGTTCGGTGGTGAGTTCCAGATCCTGGCCGGTGGACCGCTTCAACGGCATCTTGCGCTGCACTTTCAACCATTTCGCCACGATCGGGAGCGTGGTGCCCTGCAGTGCCACCGAAGTGAGAACGATGAAGAACACGATGTGGAAGATGAGCCAGGCATGTTCGATCCCTTCGGTGAGGGGGTAGGTGGCGAATACGATCGGAACAGCGCCGCGCAGGCCCACCCACGCGATCATGAGGCGGCGGCGGATGGGCATGCGGAACGGTGCAAGGGCGATGAACACGCCGATCGGCCGTGCGATGAAGATCAGCACCAGGGAGATCGCGATGCCAGCGCCGGCCACAGGGACCAGTTGCATTGGAAAGGCGAGTAGCCCGAGCGTAAGGAACATCACGATCTGCATGAGCCACGCCTGCCCATCGTAGAAGCGGAGCAGGCTTTTCTTGTGGATGAAATCATCGTTGCCCATCACGATCCCCGCCAGATAGACCGCGAGGAACCCGTTGCCGCCAATGAGATCGGTGACAGCGTAGGTGAACAGCACCAACGAGAGCAACAACACGGGATAAAGCCCATCGTAATCGAGCCGGAGCCTGTTCACCAGCGTGGTGTTCACCCGGCCAAAGAGCCAGCCCATCGCCGCGCCGATCCCCATTTGTTGCACGAAGAGCAGCAACATCTCCCAACCGGGCTCCCTTCCATCGATGATCAACTGGAGCAGCGAAATGGTGAGGAAGAACGCCATGGGATCGTTGCTGCCCGACTCCAGTTCCAGCGTAGGACGAAGGTTCCCTTTCAACCGGATCCCTTTCGATCGCAGAATGGTGAACACGGCTGCGGCATCGGTGCTTGAGATGATCGAACCGAGCAACATGCCTTCCATCCAGTTCAATGGTGTGAAGAGCGGCACGAATGCACCCACGATCGCAGCGGTGGCCACCACACCGATCGTGGAGAGCGAAACGCCGCGCCAGATCACGGGGCGTACCTGCTGCCAGCGCGTATCCAATCCACCGGAAAAGAGAATGAAGATCAACGCGATGACACCCAGGAATTGCGAAAGGCCGGCATCATTGAACTCGATCCACCCCAGGCCATCGGAACCCACGAGCATTCCGATCCCCATGAAGACCAGCAAGGCGGGCACGCCCAGACGGCCGCTGGTCTTGCTCGCCACAATGCTGCCGAAGAGGAGAAGCCCGGTGGCGAGCAGAACGTTAACGATGTTGAAATCCCCAAGATCCTCCAAGGTCATTCCGCCGCAAAATAAGGCGGGCATGCCCTGAAGGATCGGAAACCTGCAATGACCGCTGCCGTAGCGATATTCCCACTACTGAAGTGCAACGCGGTATGCGGATCTCCACATTGATGCCCCAACCTGCAACAGAAGCTGCGATCGGAACGCCGATCGGCATGCGATCGGCGCGTTGGAAAGCGGAACGAAAAATTGAAGGAACATGGAGAAGCGCAGCAATAACGGTAGCAGTGGCAGCAACAGTGGATCGAAGTCCACCAGCAGATCGAACAGCAACAGCAGATCAACCTCCGGCAGGAGCTCGGGCAACAGCTCCGGTTCGCGAAGCGGTTCTTCCTCTGGTGGAAGCAAGAGCGGCACGCGCAAGAGCTGATCGTGCGGCATGTTCAATGGAACGGCCCGGTGTGATCCACCGGGCCGTTCCTGTTCGGCGATGTACCGATCGCCGCACCGGCCTGTACCGGAACTTCCAGTTTATTTAATTTCGGGCCCGATCCACCGGTGCCGCCGATCGAGTTCGCTTTCCTCGATATCGATCGGTTCCACTGCCGATCACAAAAAACGAAAGCATGCAGGAAGGTTCCGGAAAATGCAAAGTGCTGGTGGTGGATGACAATGTGGATGGTGCAGTGACCTTGAGCGTGATCTTGAAACACATGGGCAACAGCGTGCGCATCACGCACGATGGCCGATCGGCACTGGCGGTAGGTGCGGAGTTCGTGCCCGACCTGATCCTCATGGACATCGGCATGCCCGGCATGGACGGCTACGAGACCTGCGAACGCATGCGCCAGGAACCGTGGTCCGCCAACGTGAAGATCGTTGCGCTCACCGGCTGGGGGCAAGAGGAGGATAAACGCAAGGCCAAGCGCGCAGGGTTCGATCTGCACCTTGTGAAGCCGGTGGAGCGGAAGACCCTGGTGGAAGTGATCGACCAGGTGTGCGAGGGCCGGATGAACGGCCATGCAGGTGGCGCGGGATCGGCCTCTGTCTAGCGGATCTTCGCCAATTTCGATCGGAGGGCCTCGATCCGCTGTTCGTGCGAGGCAACGCCCTTTTCCTTCTCCTCTTTCGCATCCGCTGAATCCGGCAGGGCACCGCTGTACTTGTTCGCCGTTGCGTTCAGCTTCGCCTCCTTTTCCATGATCCTGGCCACCTTCGATTCACCATCGGCAAGCTTGCTGCGGTATTTGGTGAGCTTCTTCAGGTCCTTCACGTCGTTGGTGATCGCGTATTTCTGTTCCGCACCGGCGATCTGCCCGAGTATGTCAGCGTTCTTCTTCTGCTGTTTGGTGCGATCGGCCTCCAATTTCACCAGTTCATTCTTCGTCTTCTGGAGATCCGCCTTCAACTTGTTCTCCTTCGATGCGCTCTTGCCGAGCGAAGCTTTCGCCTTTTCCAGAGCCTTTTCCTCTTCGGCGATCTGCTGTTCCACCATGGCGCGGTTATACTTCACCGCCAGATCGCGCACATAGGCCTTCGCTTTTTCCGCAGGAATGGTGTCCGTGCTGCGGAAGGCGAGCGAGACCGTGGTGTTGCCTACTTTCTTGTCCTCTTTGGAAGCAGTGATCACGCGTACGGGCCGGGTTGAAAGTTCGGCGATGCGCACATCGTTGGCCGCGAAAGGTTCACCTTTGCCGATGACGGCACCACCGGCAGTGAGATCCTTGCGCCACAGATCCAGCACATCGCCACGGTTCCCTTCAAAAACAGTGAACGTGTAGGCCGGCAGCACCGAATCGCCGTAATTGACGGTGCTCTCCACCACGGCCAGTTCATTGTTCCATTCCAGCGCCGGTGTGGTGCGCTGTGCGTTCGTGCTGGCCGACAGCAGTAACGTGGCAATGGTGAGCGTAAGGATCGATGGGATGCGCATTTCGTTGGGTTCTATCGCAAATCTATCCCGTAATCCAACGCGAAGATCAGGTCGTGATCGGCTCCAGGGCGCGCAATTCCGCATAAACGCGATACAGCGGCAGCCCCATCACATTGTAGAAGCTTCCATTGATGTGATCCACGCCCACGTAGCCGATCCAATCCTGCACGCCATACGCACCGGCCTTGTCAAGAGGCGCATATTTCGCCACATAATAAGCGATCTCCTCGCCCGTAAGTGAAGCGAAGGTGACATCGGTGATATCGCTGAAGCTGATCATGCTTCGCGTGGTGAGCATGCAAACCCCCGTCACCACTTTATGCGTTCTTCCTGAAAGAAGCCCGAGCATGCGTTCAGCATCCTTCGCATCGACCGGTTTGTTCAGCAATGTGAGTTGTGGTGCCATGCCGGTCACCACCGTGGTATCCGCGGTGATCAGTACCTGGTCTTTTTCCAACCGGCCGTTCCAAGCCTCGGCCTTCTTACGGGCGAGATGTTCGGCCACCTGCATTTCAGGCAGGCCTTGCGGCGGTGTTTCATCCACATCGGCCGAGGTGAATTCCACCGGTAGATCGAGGCCTTTCAACAATTCCCTTCGGCGTGGCGAGGCCGATGCAAGAAGCAGCCGCCATGGATGGATCGGGGGGGATTTCGGCTTGCGCGCTCGGGCCATCGGGATCAGTTGAGGTATGGGATCAGCAACGAAGATGCGACCGCCATCACCATCGCAAGCTTCATCATTGTGCCTGCAAGGATATGCTCTTTGCGCGATCGCGCGTGATAGGTGAAGCCCGCCGAGATCAGCAATGGCCCGATCACACACAGGCTGAAGTACCAGGTAACAAGGCGATCCGCCGGCAAGATGATGCTTACAAGGAATACGCCGATCGAAATGACCAGGATGTAGCCGATCACCAGGAATTTGGACCATTGCATGCCCCAAACGATCGGGATGGTGCGACACCCGGCGGCCCGATCGCCAGGCACGTCGGCCATGTCCTTCTGCAGCTCGCGCACCAGCGTGGCCAGAAAGGCGAAGGCCGAGAAGCCCAGGATCCAGAACCAGAGTTCGTCGAGCACGGGAACGATCTGCACGATATCGCCGCCGATCGAAAGTTCGCGCGGTTCGCTGAAAGCCCTTTGGAGCAACGGTATCTCATAAAGTCCCACGGTCAATGGCACCAATGCGGTGAGCAGCGCTACCAGGACATTCCCGGCGATCAGCTGCCTCTTCAACACTGTGCTGTAGGACCAGAGCGCCGCGATCGCGAACGCGGGAATGGAGACCAGCTGGATCATTCCGGTGCGCCATGCCACGAAGAGGCCGCACAGCAGGCCGATCGCACTGAGCACGAGATGCGCGAGCATCGCCTTGCGGCGTTCCACTTTCCTGCCCACGATCACCTCACCGGGTTTGTTGATGCGATCGATGCGTGTATCGAAATAGTCGTTGATCACATTTCCACCGGCCGCTATGAGCACGGTGCTCAGCACCAGCAAGGTGAAAAGCGGAACAGGCATCTGCGCGCCGAACCAGGGTGGGAGCGCGAGCCGATCGATATCGGTCCCATCTCCCAGGTAAAGCAGAAGCGCCTTCAGGCCACGGATGAGGTTCCCTTCGATCACCCCGTGCCGCATCAACACCATCGTGATGCCGATGATCAGCAGATTGAGCGGGCGGGTAAGCTTGATCAGGTCGCGCATGTCACCAGGTGTAAGATCGTGTGGTGAGCCAGCGGCCCTGTACTTTCAAGACCTGCTCCAGCAGGTCGCGCACGCACCCGCGACCCCCGTTGTTCTTACTGATGAATGCGCTTATCGCCTTCACTTCCTCGGCGGCATCGGCCGGGCAACAGGGCAGGGCCACCGATCGCATCACCGGCAGATCGGGAATATCGTCGCCCATGTAGGCCGTGGTGGCCGGATCGATACCGGCGTTGCTGCATAGGTCGCGAAAGAGCGAGAGCTTGTCGGCCACGGACATGTACACTTCCTTCACGCCCGATCGCTGCAGGCTTTCCTCAACCGCCTTTGATCGGCCGCCGCTCATGATCAGTATGCGCAAACCTTCCTTCACCGCATGTTGCACGGCGTAAG
>JAEYYE010000344.1 GCA_023430945.1 Bacteroidota bacterium | reverse complement strand
GCTCGAAGTGCTGGAAAGGCTCGATGCCGGGCAGCCTGCACCGCTGGAATTCGTGGAAGGTGATATCCGTTCGATCATAATAAACCAGCGCAAGCTCCGGTTCTTGGAGAAGATGCGTGAGGACCTTTACCTTGAAGCACTTGAAAAGCAGCAGATCCAGACATATTGAAGCGGCACTGGTCCTGATCGGCCTGCTCCATTCTACCATCGGTATCGCACAGCCCCAAAGTCTGCTGATCGATCGGGTGGTGGCCGTTGTGGGCCGAGAGGCCATACTGCACAGCGATCTTGTGGCGCGCGCCGAACAATTGCGCCAGAACGGCCAACCGGTGAACAATGCCATGATCTGCGGGCAGCTGGAGGATCTGCTCTACGAGAAACTGCTCCTGGAACAGGCGCGGATCGATAGCGTGCAAGTGGATGAAGCACAGGTGGAGGCGGAGCTCGACCGGCGCGTTCGCTACTTCTCCTCACAGCTTGGCGGTGATCAAAAGCTGGAGGAATTCTACGGGAAGAGTGTGGCCGAGATCAAATCCGATTTTCGGCAACAGGTGCGTGAGCAGTTGCTCGTACAGAACATGCAGCAGCAGATCACCAGCGATCTTCGCGTTACTCCGAAAGATGTGCGCGATTTCTTCGATCGCATACCAGCGGACAGTGTGCCGTTCATCAATGCCGAGGTGGAATACGCGCAGTTGGTGAGGATCCCCAAGGCCAGCGAGGAAGAGGAAAGGCGCGTGCGCCAGAAGATCGAGGAATACCGCAATTCGATCCTGAAAGGAGAGAAGGATTTCTGCACCGTGGCGGTGCTTTATTCCGAGGATCCGGTATCGGCGCGCGAATGCGGCGAACTGGGCATGGTGCCTGCGGGCGTGATGGTGCCGGAGTTCGACGCGGTGGCGATGAGCTTGAAGGACAACGAGATCTCACAGGTCTTCAAGACCCAGTACGGTTATCATTTCATGCAGATGATCGAACGACGTGGCGAACAGTACAATGCGCGCCATGTGCTGATGCGTCCGCAGGTTAGCGCGGCCGATCTGCAGAAGGAAAAGGTACTGTTGGACAGTCTTGCACGCGAGATCCGTGCGGAGAAGATCACCTTCGCGCAGGCCGCAGCCGAACATTCCGATGATGAGGAAAGCAAGGGCACGAGCGGGCTCATGATCGAACCCAACAGCAACTCGGCCCGGTGGGATATGAGTTCATTGGACCAGCAGACATTCTTCGTGCTGGACAAACTGGCGAAGGACCAGGTGAGCGAACCGCAACTGATCGTGCTTCCCGATGGATCGAAAGCCTACCGGATCGTGCAACTTTTGTTGCGCACCGAGCCGCATCGCGCCAGCCTGAAGGAGGATTACCGCATGATACAACAGGCGGCCGAAGGAAAGCTCCGGGCGGAAGCGATCGATAAATGGGTGCAGGATCGGATCGGTTCCACCTATGTGAGGTTGAACGAAGAGCACCGATCCTGTCCCTTCGCACACGATTGGGGCGCACAAGTAAGCGTGGATTAGATCAACATACCAGCAAGATCCAGAATGAGCATTCCGAACAACGACGTACAGGCGGTGGAACAATTCGGCGCGAAATACCGTGCGCTGAAGAACGAGATAGGGAAGGTGATCATCGGCCAGGAGAAAGTGGTTGATCTGGTGATGCTGGGGATCTTCAGCAAAGGGCATTGTCTTCTTGTGGGGGTCCCTGGACTTGCGAAGACCTTGCTTGTTACCACGATCTCCCGTGCCCTCGGGCTCAGTTCCAACCGGATCCAGTTCACTCCGGACCTTATGCCCAGCGATATCGTTGGATCGGAGATCCTGGACCAGGACCGGAATTTCAAGTTCATCCGCGGGCCCATCTTCGCCAACATCATCCTTGCCGATGAGATAAACCGCACACCGCCAAAAACACAGGCCGCGTTGCTCGAAGCGATGCAGGAAAAAGCGGTGACCGCCGCCGGACAAACGCACCGGCTGCCCGATCCGTTCTTCGTTCTGGCCACCCAGAACCCGATCGAGCAGGAAGGGACCTACCCGCTTCCCGAAGCACAGCTCGATCGATTCATGTTCAATATCTGGGTTGATTATCCCACCTACGAAGATGAGCTCGCCGTGGTGAAAGCCACCACCGGCGACCAGATCGCAGAGGTAGGCCCCATGCTCAGCGGTGAGGAGATCCTTTATTACCAGGGGCTCGTACGCCGGATCCCCGTTCCGGCGAACGTGATGGAATATGCCGTGAAGCTTGCCACACGTACGCGTCCGGGACTGAACGGTGCGCCGGGTATGATCAATGATCATGTCAGCTGGGGTGCAGGTCCGCGTGCTTCACAATACCTGGTGATCGGTGCGAAGGCGCATGCGCTCGCCAACGGCCGTTTTTCACCCGATATCGCCGATGTGCAGGCGATCGCACTACCAGTACTGCGCCACCGGTTGGTGCGTAATTACAAGGCCGAGGCCGAAGGCATCACCACCGATCGCATCGTTGAAGCGATCCTGTAGATCCCACGCAGCCCTTTCGATCGCTTAACTTTGATCGGATCTCCTACGATCACCGATCATATCATCATGAAGGCATCATTACGTTCCATTGCGATCATTCCACTGCTTTCGCTCTCTCTCGCAGGTAGCGCGCAGTGTCCTTCCATCGTCGATATCACTTCCGTACAGACCGACAAGGTCGAGGTATGGATCAGGCCGCAGTCCTATTTCGGCGGCTACTTCGCGGCGATGTCCTTCACCATCCGCTGGTTCGAGAGCGACGGGGCCGATCTGGGAAGTGTGGAGATGCAGGTGCCTTATTTCGGGCTCGCGCCTTCGGGGCCGCCTGTGGTGGATGGATCATACAAATACCAGCGCTATGCCGGGTTCGCCACCACGCTCGATACCTTAGGAAGTGCTTCGCTCAACGCCGCCTGGCAGCCCGAGGAAGAGATCCTGCTGGCGCGTATCGCCATCATCGGCATGAGCAGTTTCGAGATCATTGAAGATGCGTGGACCAACCAGATCGAGAACAACGCGAACTACTACATCTCGCTCAATGGGAACGATTGCCAGGGCGAGATCTATTCCATCTCGACCTATGTACCCAGGCCGGCTTCATCCCCGGGCATCTCGATCTCGCCGAACCCCACCACAGGCAATTCAACGATCGAATTGGAACTGCCGCAGCGCACCGATCTGCAGTTTGAACTGATCGATCCCGCGGGAAGATCGGTATGGCAGACCACCCGCACCGATCGTGCAGGCCGGCATACCGAGCGGCTGGACATGAACGGACTTGCGAGCGGAGTTTACATGCTGCATCTGCGGATCGGTGAGCAAAAGAGTTCGCACCGGATCGTGCTCACCAACGGGGATCATTGATCCATACCGACCGCTGATGCTCCACGCAGCGCGTTCGATCGGCCTTCTCTTCACTCTTCTTCCACTGTTCGGCATTTGCCAATCCTGGGAAGTGTTCGACATGGGCAATGCCGGGCTGCCGAGCAATACGATCAAGGCATTGGTGCAGGATCAGGCCGGGATCATCTGGGCCGGTACGGATTGGGGACTTTGCCGTTTTGATGGATCGGGCTGGACGGTGATCCAATCCAGCGAAGGAGGCCTTCCCGAGAACGATGTGATCTCGCTGGCGGTGGATACCGCCGATCGGCTCTGGGTGGGCACGGCCTTGAGCGGGATCGGGATCTTCGATGGAGTGGCGTGGGAATTCCTGAACATGGACAACAGTGATCTGCCGGACAATACGATCAATGGGGTCACGCACGATTTCCGTGGATGGACCTGGATCAGCACTTCGTTCGGCCTTGCATGCATCAGCGATCAAGGCTGGCGCATCTACAACAACACCCCGGAAAGCCACATGGGCTTCGAGTTCTTCAGCCCGAACGTGCGGGATGTGATCGTGCGCGAGGATGGGCTGGTCTGTGTTTCCACCATGAACGGCGGCCTCACTTACCTCACCGAAGAGGATTTCATCTATTACACCACGTTCAATTCGGCCTTTTTCGACAATACATCGAACGGGATCGTATTGGATGCCAGCGGCGATCGGTGGATCGCTTCGGCGGCCGCTGGCCTGATCAGGCATGCCGGCCCTTACGATGGTGGGCCCTGGTTCAATTACAGTGTGCAGAACAGTGGCTTTCCCGATAATACGCTTACGAGCATCGTGATCGATGCGCAGGGAATGAAATTCGCCGGAACGGAACTCGGCGGGGTCATCGTTTTTCCTGCCGATGGCAATTGGACCACGTACGATCAGGCCAATTCGGGTCTTCCGGATAACCGTGTGCTAAGCCTGCTGATCGATCAGGATGGGATCCTTTGGGCCGGCACACATGATGGCGGTATCGCCCGCCTGATACTTCCCACCGGAACAGGAACACATCCTTCCAACGAAGAAGGGATCTTCGTCCGCCCAACGGTATTCGAAAGATCGATCGAAGTGGGTTCGACCGGAGGCCTGCTGGATCATGAATGGCGCATCTTCGATCCAAGCGGACGATCGCTCATGCAGGGATCGGTGCGTGGGACCGATCGGGCAGGACTGGATCTGGAGGCTCTTCCGCAAGGCGCCCACATCCTGCAGGTTTCCAATAGTTGCGGGCGTGAAGCATTCAGGATCATCAAGTTGGCCGATCGGTAGTAATTGACCTGCCTTTATCAGTGGCTTAAATTCGCCACCTTACGTTCCTCCCCTCATCACATGCAAAAAAAGCTCTACGCATCGCTTGCTGCTGCACTCAGTTATCTGATCACCCCCGATCTGATGTCGCAATGCACGCTCACGAATGCCACCTCGTGCGTATGTGAAACTCCGGGCCAGACCAATTGCGATCTGCTGCCGGACATAATGATCTCCTGGTACGGTCTGCAGAATTATGCGAGCGGGCCTTCGGAATACAGCCAGGCAAATGGTGGGCGCCTTCGTATATCCGGATCAACGCCCAACATCGGCCACGGTCCGCTGGAAGTGCGCACCCAATCCAGCGGCGGGCAGCGTATGTTCATCTGCGGAACGGATACGTTCTCGGTGGCCCAGAGCCAGACCAATTTCAGTTGTCCCAACGGGCAGGATCCCAAACAGGTGATCTTCCAGAACGTCTATAAGAAGCAAGGGAACCAGATGCAGCGCTGGGAGCGTATGGCGGGCAGCATGACCTACCATTCCGCACATTCACATTACCATGTGAACGATTGGACCTCGATGACACTGCGCCTGGAGGAGGCCGGGGAACCGAACCCGTTGAACTGGCCTGTGGTGGCCTCGGGCGCCAAGATCGGTTTCTGCCTCATGGACTATGGCAGCTGCCAGACCTACAACGGGCATTGCCGATCGGAGCATGAGTACGGCCAGGGAACGGTACTGACCGACCAGTTCGATAACATCACGCTTACCGGTGGATACAATTGCGGGACCAACATACAGGGCATTTCCGTAGGCCGCACGGATATCTACAGCGAGAGCCTGGACATGATGTGGATCAACATAATGCCCAACCTGTGCAACGGGAACTATTGGATCGTGGCCGAGGTGGATCCCACCAACGTGTTCATGGAAGAGAACGACGGGAACAACTGGACCGCCATTCCGTACACGATCACGCAACAGCGGCCGAACAACAGCGGTGGGAGCGCGGGCATCTTTGCGCCGTACGGGTTGAAAGGCACGCCTGGATCAACAGTTACACTTACAGCGACCCCGGGGAACAGCTATCTCTGGAGCAACGGTGCCACAACACGATCGATCGAAGTGGCGCAGGCTGGCAATTATTCGGTGCAGGTGACACAGCCGTGCGGAGTGCTCGCATCGGCACCAGTAACGGTAACGTTCGAGGCCCCACCTGCTGCGCCGGCCGGCACCGGAGCCACCATTTTCGGTCCAGCCACCGCGCAGATAAGTGCCACGGGAACAGGGCAGGAGATCCTCTGGTACGACGCACCATCCAACGGCACGCTGCTTCATACCGGATCCACGTACACAACACCCGTTCTCCAGCAGAACACCACTTATTACGCGAGCACACGCAACACGGTCGCGGGCACTTCCGCGTTCGGTGGAAAGACCAATAGTTCGGGATCGATGACGTACAACTCATCCCGGCAATGGCTGTATTTCGATGCGTTCTCGCCTTTCCTTCTCGAATCGGTGAAAGTCTATTCGCAGATGAACGGATACCGGCATTTCGTGCTCACGGACAACGTGGGCAGCGTGCTGCACGAAAAAGTGGTCTATGTCCCTTCCGGAACACATCGCGTGGACCTCGATTTCCAGGTGCCGGCCGGGGTGAACCACCGGATCACGGCCTTCGATGATAATTCGGAGATCGAGATCGCACTTCACCGCGATGCATCCGGTGTATCCTATCCCTACGCGATCGGTTCGGTGGGTTCGATCACCGGAAGCAGTGCCGGAGCGGCCTATTATTACTTCCTCTACGATTGGGAGGTGAGCACCCC
>JAEYYE010000165.1 GCA_023430945.1 Bacteroidota bacterium | reverse complement strand
GATGAGGACAGCGTTCTGAATTCCTTCAGCGTTGCGAAAAGCTACATCAGTTTATTAACTGGAATCGCTGTTAAGGATGGTGTGATCAAGGATCTTGATCAGAAAGCCGGTGAGTTCCTTCCGGAATTCGCAGAAGGTTGCCGATCGAAGATCGCCTTGAAGCATCTGCTGACCATGAGCAGCGGCATGGATTGGAGCGAAAGCGGCGCCGATCCGTTCAGTGATAATGCCAAAGGTTATTATGGCCGCAATGTCCGTGAACTGAGCTTCGAACAACCGTGCCGCACCGAGCCGGGCATCGAATTCGACTACACGAGCGGAACCACGCAGATCATGGCTGAAGTGCTGGAAGCTGCTTACAACAAGGATCTGGATCTGCTTGTACAGGAAAAGATCTGGAAAAAGCTGGGCGCGGAAAGCGATGCGTATTGGGGAAAGGATCGCGCCGATGGTGACCTGAAAGCATTCTGCTGTCTTTATGCATCCAGTCGCGATTTCGCACGGATGGGCCAGCTTTACCTGGATAGCGGCCGGTGGAAGGGTGAAGAGATCATTCCGATCGATTTCTGGAAAAATTCGATCACTCCTGCCGACCTGCTCGATCATGGCAGGCCGAACGAACGTTACGGATATTTCTGGTGGATCGCTGAGATCGATGGAAGACCGATCCATTATGCACGCGGCATCCATGGCCAATATGTGATCGTTATCCCGCATGAGGACCTTGTTATCGTGCGAACCGGAATGAAGCGTGAAGAAGTGAACCGTGAAGGCCACCCGAGCGATGTATTCGAATGGATCCGGATCGGACGCGAACTCGCTGCCAGCCGCGGTGATGGCCCACATATTGCAGCCGGAAAGCCATGATACGCGACATTCATGCACCGAAGGTGGAAGGAGTGGCGATGGCCGTGGTGCCCGAGCAGGACGAGACTGGTGAAGATGCCTGGTACGTTTACCTGATCAACGAGCAGGAGATCGCGCTTGAGAATGTGCTGGTGAGTTCGCGTGGCTACGGATCCATTGAAGGCGAGAAGCGGAACACCAGTGAAATGAGGCATTTCATTGAGGTGCTCGGCCCGAGGAGCTGGGCGAAGATCGAGCGCATCATCGAGGATGTTTTCCCGCTGAACAACCAATACTGGCTCAGTTATTACATCGGCAAGGACCTTCACGACAAGAAATACATCTTCCTGCCTGAAAGCATCCAGGAAGAGAATTTCACCACGCTTCCGCTCATGAACAAACGGGGCGTAATGATCAGCAGCTGACCGGGCACGATCCGATCCGTGCCCTTGCTACCTTTCCGCCGATCGCACAAATACGTGATCGGGAACCATGCGCGCAGAGCAAGTACGAGATATCGGGAAGATCCTTTTCCTGGACATCGAGACCGTACCGCAGCATTGGAAATGGGACGATCTCGATCCGGTCACCGCGCGTCTCTTCAACGACAAAACGCGTTGGGAACAGGAGCGTACCGAACGATCCGTGCAGCAGATCTACGCCGATCGCGCGGGCATCCTCGCGGAATTCGGAAAGATCATCTGCATCGGTGCAGCGTACATCTCCGCGGATCGGGAGGGGCCGCGAATGCGGGTCACTTCCTTTCAGGGCGATGATGAACAGCTATTGCTCCAGCAATTCACTGATCTTCTTCACCAGCATTACCACACGGATGAACATTGGCTTTGCGGCCATAACATCAAGGAATTCGACCTTCCATACATCGCACGCCGTTGCATCGTGCAGCGCGTGCGTTTGCCCCGTTTGCTCGATAATTCGGGATCGAAACCTTGGGAGGTCGGCCACATCGACACCATGTCGCTCTGGTGTTTCGGCGATCGCAAGGCCTTCACTTCACTTTCGTTGCTCGCCCACATACTTGGCGTTCCCACACCAAAGGACGACATCTCCGGCGCCGATGTGGCCCGCGTCTACCACGTTGATCGCGATCTGGACCGGATCTCGATGTATTGCAGGAAGGATGTGATCGCCACCGCGCAGGTCTATCTGCGTCTAACCGGGCGCGAGCCGATCCCTTCGGAACACATCATCACGATCTGATGAGCGCTGTGGAACCTTTGCTCGAAGTGCAGGATCTCACGGTCCGCTTTGGATCGAACGTGGTGGTGGATCGGATATCGTTCACGCTTGCTGAAGGCGAATGCCTGGGACTTGTGGGTGCCAGCGGATCGGGCAAGAGCGTGACATCATTGGCTTTGATGCGGCTCCTGGATCAACGCTCGTCGGTGATCACCGGGTCGATCCGGTATGCGGGACGGAACATCCTTGATCTCGATGAGGATGAATTCAGGCCGCTGCGCGGAAAGGAATTCGCCATGGTATTCCAGGAGCCGATGACCGCGCTCGATCCGGTGTATACCGTAGGCGAACAAGTGGGCGAGTCGCTCCGGCTGCACATGGGAATGGAACGCAAGGCGGCCCGCGAACGCACGATCGAACTTTTTCAGGAAGTGCTTCTTCCCGATCCGAAGGAGATCCATGATCGCTATCCGCATCAGTTGAGCGGCGGGCAGAAACAGCGGGTCGTGATCGCCATGGCGTTGAGCTGTTCGCCGCGGATCCTTATCTGCGATGAACCCACCACCGCGCTCGATGTGCTCGTGCAACGGGAAGTGATCGACCTGCTGAAGCGGATCCAGAAGGAACGCAGCATGGCCATGATCTTCATAACTCACGATCTGGGCGTTGTGCGCGAGATCGCCGATCGGGCCCTGGTGATGTACAAGGGAAAGGTGGTCGAAAATGCGCCTGTGATCGAATTGTTCGACCGGCCGCAACACCCCTACACGAAGGGTTTGATCGCCTGCCGGCCCGATCCCACCCGGCATCCGAAAAGGTTGCCCACGATCGATGAAGTGATGGAACGGGCCGCGGTCGGGACCGATCTCCCGATCGAAACGATCTCGTCGGAAGCGAGACGCCAGCACGTCGAAGAAATGCTGGGAACACCTCCGTTGCTTCGCGTAAGCGGGTTGGAAAAGAGCTTCACCGGACAGCACGGGACCATCAGTAGAACCACATCGGTCACCAAGGTCCTCCACGACATTTCCTTCAACGTTCATCCCGGCGAAACACTCGGCATCGTTGGTGGGAGCGGCAGCGGAAAGACCACCCTTGGCCGGACGATCCTGCGATTGATCGAACCGGGTGCAGGCCACATCCTGTATCATGCGAAAGGCAGTGAAGCCGCAGTGGACCTGGCGCACCTCGACAGTGACCGCATGCGGCGGATGCGGCGTGAATTGCAGATCATCTTCCAGGACCCCTACTCTTCGTTGAACCCGCGCCTTACCATCGGTGCCGCGATAACCGAAGCGATGCGTGTGCATGGTCTGCGAGATAACGACGATCAACGTCGTAGCCATGTGAAGGAACTGCTCGAACAGGTTGGTCTTGAAGCCGCACATTTCGATCGGTTCCCGCACCAGTTCAGCGGTGGCCAGCGCCAGCGGATCGTGATCGCGCGTGCGATCGCTTTGGAACCAAGGTTGATCATTTGCGACGAATCCGTGGCGGCGCTCGATGTGAGCGTTCAAGCGCAAGTGCTGAATCTGCTGAACGAATTGAAGGAAGATCATGGACTCACCTACATCTTCATCAGCCACGATCTGGCGGTGGTGAAATATTTCTGCGATCGGATCCTTGTGCTGGAACGCGGAAGGAACGTTGAACTCGGCCCTGCCGATCAGGTCTATGACCGGCCAGCAGCCGGTTATACGAAACAGCTGATCGCAGCGATCCCGGGGCAGGCTCGTGACCGTTAGAGCGGTGCGGAGCGATGCAGGAACGCATCCACACGCATATTTTTCAAAGTGAACGGATCTCCTGAGCGGTTCCAGATATATAGTTTGCTCGTCGATCCGGCCACGTTCCGTGCTATCTGGAAGCTTGCCGAAAATTCACCATCGCGGAGCTCCACCGTGCGATAATCGATCGTTTCATCACCACGCCGCACCTCAAGTACGAACAGCAATGGTGGATCAGCAGCTCCCATCGCAAGGTTCCCGCTCACTTCGACCCTGCTGTATGGAACATGTTCATCATGGATCGGCATTCCGCTTATCTCCAGCGGGAATTCCGATCCATCGGATCGCCAGTTCCCTTCGTCCGTACGGATCAATTCGGATCGGAGGATCCCGTTCGTCATGGTGTCCTTCCGCTGATCCAGGACCTCGACCGATCCACTCCACCGATCCGCATCGCGCCGCTCGAAGATGAACACTTCGAACAGGCGGCCACCGAGCACCACCATGGGTGTTCCAGGCTGATGCTTCTCGATGAATGTGAGCGCCGGATGCTCCAGCAGCCATTGAAGTTGCGTGTTCCCTTCATTGGGCGAAAAATGCGCATCCCAGATCACCAGATCACCTTCCTCCATTCCGAGATCCTTCTCGCGGCCTTTCAGCATCGCTCTTGATCGTTCGGAATAAGGATCGATGTCCGCATAAAAGGCGATCAACGGGCTGTTGAAAGACACCCGTGCACCTGGCCTTTTGATCTCCTTGATGCGTTCGCCCACCTCTGCAAGGAAAAGTTCCTGCTCATCCGGCGGAACGGGCAACGGCCTGTGATCAAGGAATACGACAGCTGCGGTGTACGCATGTCCGGTTCCGAGAATGACCGCTATCGCAATACGAACATACCTGGATGAAAAAACCGATCCACCGATCCACACGATCACCCAACAGGTGAACAGGACTAGCATTGGTGCTGTGGTGGCCAGCACACGGAAGAGTCCCAGCGAACCCTTCAGACCTTCTGCCCACAGGTAGGAGTGTAGAATGAAAATACTTAAGGAGGGAAGCACCGCAAGAAGGAAAAGAAGCCTCACCAACCTACCCTGCTCATCCTGCCGTTTCAAAATGAAGAATGAACCAACAAGTGCTGGAATGGACCAATGGACGATCGTGCCGAAGATCGCATCGGTATTCACCAGGAAATGATCCCATGGCCCATTGCCGTAGATGTTCTTCGCACCCGTGTATGGATCACCATTGAGCATCCAGAGCGGATCCCCGAAAACGAATGCCGATACCACGGAATAGATCACCGGACCGGTAAGCAGATATGCGAGTGCCCACCATTGCTTGCGTGATGCGATCCAAACGACAAGGAACGGAATGAACGCGACATACTCAGGCCGCGAAAAAGGCATGAACGATGCGATGATCGCCGCCTGGCGTGCATTGCCGTTCCAGGCTGAGCGGATCACGAGGATCAAAAGCAGGCCGAACAGGATCTCTGTCATTCCGGCGATCACCATTGTTCCATAGACCGGAACGAGCAACAGGGCCGGTGGAAAGATCCATCGCGCGGCCGTCCCGGCCCGTTTCAAAATACCATCGGCCGCCCAGGCGGTCGCCACGAAACACATGGCATTGAACACGGTCATTCCCCAATGCCCGAGCTGTGCGAATGGCGAAGCCAGCAATGTGAACAATGGTTTTCCCCACATATCGGCGAAAAGCTCCGGATGCTGCCAGGAGAACACGGCGATCTGGTAGTGCGCGATGGTATCGCCACCTTCCAGCAGGCCAACTGAAAGCAGGCGGATGATGATCGGAACGCTTGCCAGTAACACCCACCACCAGGCGGGGGAAGCAAACGTGCCGGACCTTTCAGATCCTTGCATCATCGGGCGAATCCTTTTTTGGCCGCTTCGTAATCAGGGTAGCTCAACAACTCCTCGAAGCCTTCCACTTTTTCCATGCGAAGGAATTGAGCCTGGTAAGCCTGCCGTGTCATCGCCTCATAATGGATCGACCCCCTCTCATATTGATATGTCTGGTAGATGTTGAGGACGATCAAAAAACCGATCATTACAAGACCGGCCAACCTTACCCGACCTCCCCGCTCTTCCAACCACGCCAGCCATGCTGCCAATGGCAGAGCAAGTAATCCGTAGGTCTCTATCATCGCGCGTTGGCCAAATGTTCCACCATACCACCAACACCACCAACTGAAAGTGATGTAGACATGCAGCGCAAGCAGTATGATGATCATGTTCCTCATTCTGTTCTTCATCACGATGAGGCCACAGAGGGCGATGAACATGATCGGGGTATAGGTCAACCAACCCTTTTGGAAGCCGATCAATCCACGTAGGATGACAGGCCGGTCCCAAAAAAAGCCTTCGTCCTGATAGGAATAATAGACCCAGGAACCAGTGACCTCGTACCAATAGAATAATTGCGGAAGTAGCATTGCGCCCGCTGAAAGGGCCATCAGGGCGATCCACTTGGCCCTGTTTCTTAACTCACCAAGGAATGATCCACCGCTTGTGACCAGCAGGAACAAGGGAATCAGGGAATAAATTATCAACACCGGCCGCACCATCACCGCAAGTCCGATCACGATCCCAAGAAGTATCGTGTTGAACGCAGCAGGTCTTTCCCGCCAACGGATCGAAAGGACCAGTATCGCGGACACCAGAAAAAATCCATGCACATGAGGCATGGCCCCATTCACGGAGGAATAGCACAGCAGATTCGTTCCGATCCCGAGGCATAGGAGCGTCAAAGCGGTCACGCGCTGCGAATGACCCGACCGGATCAGGAGACCTTGTATCAAGAAGAGACCGGCGGCCAAATAGAATAATGCGTTCACCAACAGAGCGATCTTATAAGGTACGCTGAAGCCTGTTCGTGCATGACCGAGTGGCCCGGAAAGAATATCGGCGAAAAGAAAGAATGGTGAATACAGGATGGCAGATCCGGCGGTGTACTTGATCAATCGATGCCCTTCTGGGGTGAAATTGGGCCAGAAGTAATAATAGTCCCCTTCGCGATAATCGCTCTTCTCCAGTTTGATATCATCATAGATGATAAGCGCAGGCAAATACGCATAATAGCCGTGCACATCATGTTCGATCACCCTATCGCGCGAACGCCATAGCGATAGGTCCAGATCGATAATGATCGCAACCATGAGAACGACCACTATCGAGATGGATGGGAGCATACTGCTCTGGCGGACTGACACGAACTCCATGACACACCGATCCTGATCTCCAAACATAGCCGACAGACTTCAAGGGGGCTAAGACAAATGCACCATGCGACCTATTTTCGCCGATGTGCTGAAAGCCGCTGATCCTGCACCAGGATCGACCTCCATGGATTTCTGGCGGGCCTCGTTGAAGGTTCTGGTGGTCTTGATACTATTCCATGTCGGCATGGTGAACTACCCCGTAGCCATGCTCGGTCCGGATCGTTCGCTGATCCCTGGCGATCTCATAGAGGCACGTTCCAATAATTATGTCCTTGAACATTTCCATTCATTCATCACCGGCCGTCAGGATCGATACTGGGATGCACCTCTGATCTATCCTGCCCAAAACGCACTCGCGCATTCCGAGAATCTTCTGGGTAGTGCTCCGATCTACTCGGTCTTCCGATCCATCGGGCTTACACGGGAGAGTGCCTTCCAAGCCTGGATAGTTACGGTTTTCGCATTGAACTTCTGGTGTTGCTTCATCGCAATGCGGATATGGACCGGCAAAACCCTTGCATCAGCAGCTGGGGCGTACATCTTCGCTTTTGGCATATCCACCCTTGATCATCTCTCGAGCATTGAGTTGTTGCCTCGCTTCGCATCGCCGTTCGCCCTCGTATTCACATGGAGTTATTTGCGAACCACCAAGGTGCGCTTTCTCATATGGGCGATCGCCGCATTGGTCCTACAATTATACTGCGGGTTACAGATCGGCATCCAACTTCTTGTCTGCCTATTCTTTTTGGGCATTGCTCATTCGATCGTATTTCGAAGGGGGACTGAATGGGATATCGATCGAAAGCTTATCGCACCGATCGCACTTACGATCATTCTGATAGTCGCAATGATACCCTTGATGATCCCCTATCTATCGGCCTCGTTCGATGTGATACGTAAAGATCCTGGGCCTGCAGTTCAAGTCTCCGCTTTGTTCAACTCATATTTCACCAGCCACCCTGCGGCCACTTCATGGCAAGATCTTGCATTGGATGGATCACTACACATACGCGCAACAACCGGTAAGTTCTTCCCAGGCGGAATTTGCATTGGTTCACTATTGATCGCATTGATATTAATGTTAATACGCCGTGATCGGATGCAAAGGAACATTGCTATTCCATTGATCGCGCTTTTTCTCAGTACAGCTTTCCAATTCCTGTATCTGTGCATTGACTGGCCAGGAACTGTTCCCCGCATGACCGGTGCTTTTTCAGGTGCGATCCATGCGCTTCCGAATATTCAGATCCTATTCTTCATATTGGACTTCGTCATACTGATATCGATCCTGCCCGATCGAAAATGGATCACCCTGATCATGGTCCCGCTCGTTCCGATCACGATACTCATTGATAATAAGATCGACGCGGATCGGATCCCAACCTTCAACAAATGGCACGCGCGTAACCTCGTAGCCGAGGTTGAGCGCGACATCACGGCCACGGATCCAAAGGATTTTTCTGCGATCGCATATATGCCGTTAATGCCGGTCATCGAAGATGAACTCATACATGATCGTGTGACCGAGACCAATATCACGGCCATGCTTGCTGCACAACAATTGGATCTGCCGATAGTGAACGGATACACGGGTTCCTATCCCGAGGGTTATATGGATCTCTGCGATCGAATGGACGATCGCTCCCTTGGAAAGTGGTGCGAACATGCCGGTTGCGACCCCGCATCGATCGCGCGTGTAACCAATGTTCCCGTGGCAGTATTGGATAGAGATACCGTAACGCTACAAGCCGCGAACGGCAAGTTCATCTGTGCGAACCTGAAACGTGAAGGGCTCATGGTGGCCGATCGGACCGATCCTCAGTTATGGGAGACCTACTTGATGATCAGAACCACCGAAGATCGGGTGGCGCTGCTCGCTCATAACGGCAACTTCGTTTGTGCTGAACTTCTGCAGCAGCAGCAACTCAGCGCCACGGCACCTGAGCTTGGCGATTTCGGCCTGTTCAGGATCGTTCCCCTTGAGGACGGGTGGATCGCACTAAGAGCATTCAACGATCGGTTTCTTTCAGTGAATGATGAAGGGCTGATCTACGCTTCGGCGGAAGCGATCGGGCAGAAGGAACGATTCAGGATCAATAAGATCACACCGGAACATGATTAGCAGATCTCGTGTTGCAGTTGTTTTCTCATTCCTCGTGATAGTTTCCTTACGCTGGTACACGTTGGACCCCGGAAAGGAGATCTCGTGGGATGTTTTTGGTTACTACCTATATGTACCCGCGATCTTCATTCATCAGGACCTGATGCTGGATGACATTTCATGGGTCAAGGATGCCCAAGTCTCTTACGGAACAACGGAAACACTGTACCAGATCACGGATGCTCCGGATGGTTCGCGCATGTTCTTCTTTCTGATGGGCATGTCGATCCTTTATTCTCCATTCTTTCTGATCGGACATCTCTGGGCATTTCTTTCAGGAGCACCGATGGACGGCTTCAGCGGACCTTATCAGTGGGCGCTGGGTTTAGGTTGTACCCTTTACTCCTTGATCGGACTGCTACTCCTTAGGCGCATACTCCTTCGCTTTTTTCCCGAAACGATCAGTGCGGCGGTCATACTCATCATCGCATTCGGCACCAATTATCTCCAGTTCAGCACGATCAAGAATCTTGAAACGGCCAATTTCCTGTTCACTGGTATAGCAT
>JAEYYE010000171.1 GCA_023430945.1 Bacteroidota bacterium | reverse complement strand
CATCGATCATCTGCACCAGACCTATTGCCGCAGCATCGGGGTGGAATTCCGCTACATACGCCAGCCCGAAAAGGTGCAATGGTTGCAGGAGCGCATGGAGCGCACGCGCAACACGCCCGAGTTCGATCTTATTACGCGGAAGGGCTTCCTCAGTAAGCTGAACCAGGCCGTCGTATTCGAGAAATTCCTCGGAAAGAAATTCATCGGTCAGAAGCGTTTCAGCATCGAAGGTGTGGAAACGCTGATCCCCGCACTTGATCATATCATTGAACAAGGCGCTGAGAAGCACGGCGTGCAGGACATCGTGATCGGCATGGCGCACCGCGGCCGCTTGAACGTGCTCGCCAACATCCTGCACAAGACCTACGAGAGCATTTTTGCCGAATTCGAGGGAAGGGATTACGACGATGCACTCGTGGAAGGTGATGTGAAGTATCACATGGGCTACTGCAGTTGCGCGATCACAGAGAAGAAGAAAGGTGTTACCGTTACGCTGAGCCCGAACCCTAGCCACCTCGAAAGTGTGGATCCTGTAGTTCAAGGGATCGCGCGCGCGATCATCGATCTGGACCATAAGGAAGATGCGAGCAAGGTGGTGCCGGTGCTGATCCACGGTGATGCCGCCATCGCCGGGCAGGGTGTTGTGTACGAAGTGGTGCAGATGGCCGGATTGAAGGCCTACAACACCGGTGGAACGATCCATATCGTGACCAACAACCAGGTTGGTTTCACCACCAACTACACCGATGCGCGCACGAGCATCTATTGCACCGATGTCGCTAAGGTGACGCAGTGCCCGATCTTCCACGTGAACGCTGATGATGTGGAGGCCGTGGCGTACGTGATCGAGCTCGCGTTGGAATACCGTCAGAAGTTCCAGCAGGACGTTTTCATCGATCTGCTCGGTTATCGCAGGCACGGCCACAACGAAGGTGACGAACCGAAGTTCACCCAGCCGATGCTCTACAAGCGGATCGCGAAACATCCCGATCCGCGCGAGATCTACAGCAGGAAGCTGCAGGAATGCGGTTTCATTGAGGCGGAGATCGCCAAGGAGATGGAACGCGAATTCCAGGACATGCTGCAGTCGCGTCTTGATGATGCGAAGCAGATCGAAAAGGCACGCATCACACCGTTCCTCGCCGATCGATGGAAAGGCTACGAAAGGCCCGATCCATCGGTGTTCGAACATTCACCCGATACTTCGGTGAAGGAGGATCGGCTGCGCCTGATCGGCGAAAAGCTTACGCACATTCCGGAAGGCAAGAAGTTCTTCAGCAAGCTCGAGCGCATCCTCCAGGACCGTGCGCGCATGATCGAAGAGGACAAGCTGGATTGGGGACTTTGCGAATTGATGGCCTACGGCAGTTTGATCTTGGATGGTCATCCCGTTCGTTTCACCGGGCAGGACGTTGAGCGCGGCACCTTCAGTCATCGTCACGCGGTGGTGAAAGTGGAGGATAGCGAAGAGGAATACATCCACCTGAAGAACCTGAAGGAAGGCCAGCCGAAATTCCAGATCTACAATTCGCTGCTGAGCGAATACGCGGTTATGGGATTCGAGTACGGCTACGCGTTCACCAATCCGGAAACGCTCACGATCTGGGAAGCGCAGTTCGGCGATTTCGTGAACGGTGCGCAGATCATCATCGATCAATACCTGAGCGCTGCCGAAGAGAAGTGGAACGCGATGAACGGCCTGGTGCTGCTGCTTCCGCACGGTTATGAAGGTCAGGGCGCGGAGCACAGCAGTGCGCGCATGGAACGCTTCCTTAACCAATCTGCGGATGGCAACATGCAGTTGGTGAATTGCACCACGCCGGCCAACTTCTTCCACGTACTCCGCCGCCAGATGGAATGGAATTTCCGCCGTCCGCTCGTGATCTTCACGCCCAAGAGCCTGTTACGCCATCCGCGTTGCATCAGCAGCATCAAGGATCTTACGAAAGGCCGTTTCCAGGAAGTGATCGATGATGCAACGGCCGATCCGCGCAATGTGGAACGCATGATCTTCTGCCAGGGCAAGATCTACTACGAATTGCTGGAGAAGAAGGAGGAGTTGAAGGCCGATGACGTGGCGATCGTACGGATCGAACAGCTGCATCCGCTGCCCGAAGGACAGATCCGCGAGGTGCTTGCGAAGTACGATCGCGCCGATCGCCATCTTTGGGTGCAGGAAGAACCGGCGAACATGGGTGCATGGCACTACATGGCGCTCAATTTCCCAAAGGTGAAGCTCGAAGGGATCACACGCGATGGAAGCGGCGCGCCGGCCACCGGCAGCAGCATCCGTTATGCGATCCAGCAGAAGGCGATCATCGAAAAGGCGTTCGATCGGAAACCGGTGAAGAACGCAGCGAACGAAAAAGCAACAACCAATCCCGCTTTCAAACCAGCGGACAAGAAAGCACGCGCCTGAACACACCATGAGCCAGGAACTCGAAGTGAAGGTCCCCAGCCCGGGGGAAAGCATCAGCGAAGTACGGATCGCCCAATGGTTGGTGAAGAACGGCGATGTGGTG
>JAEYYE010000153.1 GCA_023430945.1 Bacteroidota bacterium | reverse complement strand
GGCCGGATCGATCCCGAGCTCACGTGCGCCGGTGGCCCGATCCACATCCTTCACGGTGCCGATGGTTTCATGGAAAGGCTTGTAAAAACGCTGGAGCATTACACGCCAATCCTCCCGTCCTTCCGCGATCACGTCGAACTCCTCCTCCACTTTCGCGGTGAAATTCAGATCAACGATCGCTGGAAAGTGTTCCACCAGGAAATCGTTCACCACCATGCCGATATCGGTGGGGAAAAGCTTTTGCTTCTCCGCTCCGACATTCTCTGTCGCTGTCTGTTCGTTGATCGATCCTTCCTTCAATGAAAGGATCCGGTACGGCCTGATCGTTCCATCGCGATTTTCTTTCACCACATATCCGCGTTTCTGCACGGTGCTGATCGTGGGCGCATACGTTGAAGGTCTTCCGATCCCAAGTTCTTCAAGCTTCTTCACCAAACTAGCTTCCGTGTAACGCGGCGCAGGCCGATCGAAGCGCTGCGTTGCTGTCATCTCCTGGAGCGCCAGCTTCTCGTTCTGCTTCATTTCAGGCAGAAGTCCTTCCTGTTCCTCCCCATCTTCATCATCGCGGCCTTCCATGTACACTTTCAGGAAGCCGTCGAACAGGATCACTTCACCGCTGGCCTGCAACCGATCGGGACGTGTGCTGATCCCGATGTTCACCAGCGTGCGTTCCAATTCCGCATCGGCCATCTGGCTGGCGAGCGTGCGTTTCCAGATCAGGTCATATAAACGCTCCGCATCGCGATCGGCGCCGGCGTTGCGCACACGCATATCGGTGGGGCGGATCGCTTCGTGCGCTTCCTGTGCACCTTTGCTCTTCGATTGATAACGGCGCGGTTTGCTGTAACGCTCACCGTACTGGGTTTCGATCACGCCCTTTGCCCAACCGATCGCCTGTTCGCTCAGGTTCACGGAATCGGTACGCATGTAGGTGATGTGCCCCTGCTCGTACAGGCCTTGTGCGATCCGCATGGTGCGGTCAACACCGATCCCCAATTTGCGTGATGCTTCCTGCTGCAGCGTGCTTGTTGTGAATGGCGCTGCCGGTGTGCGTTTCGCCGGTTTCTTCTCGATCGCCTGCACCGTGAACTCAGCACCGATACAGCTCTTCAGGAACTCCATCGCCTGCGGCTCGGTCTCGAAACGCGCGGGCAATTCCGCCTTCACGCCTGCGCCGGAACCGGTCTTGAAAAGTGCGGTTATCCTGAACGCGCTTTTCCCTTCGAAGCCCAGGATCTCGCGCTCGCGCTCCACGATCAACCGCACCGCCACGCTCTGTACCCGGCCGGCGCTGAGGCTGGGCTTCACTTTGCGCCATAGGATCGGGCTCAGTTCATAACCCACCAACCGATCGAGCACGCGACGCGCCTGCTGCGCATCCACCAGATGAATATCGATGGAACGTGGATTTTCGATCGCCGCGAGCACGGCCGTTTTCGTGATCTCGTTGAACGTGATCCGCTTCACTTTCGAATCCGGAAGGCCGAGCGCTTCCTTCAAGTGCCAGCTGATCGCCTCTCCCTCGCGGTCTTCGTCGGTCGCGAGCCACACCATGCCGGCCTTATCGGCTTCCTTTTGAAGCTGCTTCAGCCTATCCTTCTTATCATCGGGAATGATGTAAGTGGGTTCGAAACCATTCTCCACATCAACGCTCAGATCGCGCTCCGGCAGATCGCGCACATGGCCATAACTGCTGAGCACGGTGAACCCATCGCCCAGGTATTTCTCGATCGTCTTGGCCTTGGCCGGAGACTCTACGATGACCAGATCTGCACCTTTCTTCGCCATTGTCCCACAATTGGAATTGGGGGCACAAAGAAAAGCGCATCGCGATCGAACGGCGTGGTGGATCGTACCATACTATATACTTCCCCTAAAGGGGAAGGAATTTTTCAACAGCAAGAGAGGTACGCGAACGATCGGATCGGCCTCCATCGATCCGAGTGCCGATCGGACGAAAAAGATCGATCAACATATGTTGATGAACAGGCCCGCGGGCAACGCTAGCGCGCACGCCGGAAAAGTTCCCAACGTTGGATCAACTTTCGGCTGTGTACGCCCGATCGGGAAATTTTGGGCAGATCCTTCCCCCGATCCAACAGATCACTTGATGAAGCGGATGTTCATCGGATAGCGATAGACCTTTCCTTCACTTGCCCGGATGGTGGCCACGATGATGAAGACGAACGCCAGCAGCCCCACAAGCATCATAAGGAACGCGCCGATCACGATCAACATCAACACGCCGCATACGATGATCGCAAGGATGAGCGTGATCTGGAAGTTCAGCTACTCCTTGGCGTTCTCGGTCACGAAACTCGACTCATCCTTCTTCAGCAGCCAGATGATCAACGGAGCGAGAAAGCCGCCGATGAGCGTGAGCACATGCGCCAGGATCGCGAGCGTGCGCTCTTCACTGGTCGCTATGGTCGAAGCAGGTCGTGAGATGTATTGTTGTTCCATGGTGCGGTGGTCCGGCCGATCGAATGTAGCTTTTCGGTCGAGATCTCGATCGGATGTTTTCAACCGATCCATTCAACGATCCGCCCCGATCCGCGTTCATCTTTGCAAAGGCCTGTTCAAAAACCATGATCCGCCCGTTGCGCCAGCCCATTTTATACCTTCATGTCGCGCTTTCCGCGATGCTGCTGGCATGCAGCGAGAGTAACGGTCAGCAGATCGATCCAGAGAAGATGACACAATACGATCACAGCGGGAATCCGCATTATTCACACACCGATACCACAACGCTCGACGTTCCGAAGGCCGAATGGAAGAAGATCCTTCCGCCGGACCTTTATCACATCGCTTTCGAGAAGGGAACAGAGCGCGCTTTCACCGGGAAATACTGGGATTTTGAAGGGATCGGCACTTACGCCTGCGCTGTGTGCGGCAATGTGCTTTTCCAGGCCGATTCCAAATTCGCCAGCAGTTGCGGCTGGCCCAGTTTCTATAAGGCCGATCGGGAAGGAAGCGTTCGCTACCACGATGATAACAGTTTCGGTATGCGCCGGATCGAAGTGACCTGCGGCCGTTGCAGTGCCCACCTCGGCCACATCTTCGATGATGGTCCGCCGCCGACAGGAAAGCGTTATTGCATCAATTCGGTGAGCCTGGAATTCCTGGGGAAGAAGTAGCTGGCCCTGGTTTGGATCCCAAGGAACCGCCCGACCGGCGGGATCGATCCATCCCGCCCGCAAAGGCGCGGCAATATTGGCGATCCAAAAAAGATCCACCTGATGGGAACGATCGCTGCGGATCGATATTAAATTCAAGGCTTCAGATCGATCCAGCCATGCCAGTGATCAACGCCACCCTGATCCCGAAAGAACAGATCGCCACCCTGCGATTCCCGCGGCAACCACTGCTGCTGAGCGAGCATGAGAAGCGACGGATCGTGGAGCGGATGCATGAGGCGACGCGGCTCGGCAATGCAGAACATGGCAAATGCCGCATCATCTTCGAGGATGCTGAAGGTGTGAAGGCCGTGGAGACCACGATCTGGACCTACGACCCTGAGAACATCGTTCTGAAATACGGGATGTCCATTCCGGTTTCGCGCGTGTTGAGCATTGACATTCCTTAACAGCGCGAACGCGTCAGGATCACAAGGATCGGGGCAGCGGCTGGGTCTTCGGATCGGCCGAAGGGCTAAATTTGTTTCCCACCGATCATGATGTCCGCATTGATCTTCCTTATTTCCCTATTCGCTGCCGATCCGCCGGTAGCGTGGGAATTCCGATCCGTGGCGAACGGAACGGAA
>JAEYYE010000132.1 GCA_023430945.1 Bacteroidota bacterium | reverse complement strand
ACAGGTATATGAAATACCGGGCACAGGTGATGCCGCTTTCTACGAGACGGAATTCTGGACCAACGCGACACCGGATATCAACCGGTACAACGATACCACACGGTTCATCCAGGAGATCAGCAATTATTACGCGTACGATGATGGGAGCGCTGAAATGGGTTATGGTTTGAATACCTCGGGTGCGCAATTGGCCTATCGGTTCGATCTCTTCGGTGCGGATTCGCTCCGAGCGATCAGGATGTATTTCTCGCCTAGCGCGAATCTTCCTCCGGCGGCACATCCCACCACCGGATCCTTCCTGCTTACCGTATGGAGCGGTGGAAGTACGCCGGGAAATATCATTCACCAGAATTTCTCTTTCAGTTCGCCGGAATACCGTTCGGATGGCCTGAACCATTTCGTGGAATATCCGCTTGACTCCACCATACATGTTGAAGGCACTATCTACATCGGCTGGGTCCAGACCAATGCCGTGTTGATGAACATCGGCTTCGATCGGAACAGATCGAACCAGGAACGCATCTTCTTCAATGTGGACGGGAATTGGCAGAACACGAGTTTTGAAGGTTCGCTGATGATGCGGCCTGTCTTCGTTTCCGCCGTGGATCCCTTCACCTCGATAGCCGAAACGGGACTCACGAGCGATCTTTTGCTCTATCCAAATCCTGCCGATCAGATCTTCCATCTTCGTTCGGAAGGGTTGGTGAATGGTACGGTGGAGCTATGCGATGCCACCGGCCGGGTCTTGCTGCGATCCGCCTGCAAGGCCGGTTCTCCGATCTCGATCGGTGACCTTCCTGCAGGGCTCTATGGCGTACGCTGCATCGATACGCAGGGCACCACGATCGGTACGTCAAGGTTGATGATCCAACATTGATGGATCAGGCACCGAACGAGGGACTGCCCGAAGAGCAGGAACTTTATGAACATCATCGCATCGTTTGCGATCCGAAGCAATCGTTGATCCGGCTGGACAAATTCCTGTTCGACCGGCTGGCGAACACTTCACGCAACCGCATCCAGGTAGCGGCCAAGGCAGGCAATGTGCTGGTGAACGGCAAGGCGGCGAAGCCCAGCCAGAAAGTGAAGCCGGGCGATGAGATAAGCATCGTGCTGCCCTATCCGCAGCGCGATGTGGAGATCCTTCCAGAGAACATTCCGATCGAGGTTCTTTACGAGGATGATCACATCCTTGTGCTCAATAAACAGGCTGGTCTGGTGGTGCATCCCGGCCATGGGAATTGGACCGGTACGCTCGTGAACGCTTTGCTCTACCACTTCGGCAAACTTCCCTCGGTGCCCGGCGCTGAGATCCCAAGGCCTGGTCTGGTGCACCGGTTGGATAAGGATACCAGCGGTGTGATGGTGATCGGAAAGACCGAAGAGGCCTTAAGCCATCTTGCCAGGCAGTTCTTCGATCGCACCAGCGATCGGCGTTACAATGCGCTCGTTTGGGGCGACTTCAACGAAGATGAAGGTGCGATCGAAGGCAACATCGGCCGTAGTGTGAAGGACAGGACCGTTCAATTCGTTTTCACCGAAGGCGATCAGGGCAAACCGGCTATCACGCGGTACAAAGTGCTTGAGAGGTTCCGTTATGTAACGCTGGTGGAATGCAAGCTCGAGACCGGCCGCACGCACCAGATCCGTGTGCACATGCAATGGAAAGGGCATCCGCTCTTCAACGATGCGGCCTACGGTGGCGATCGCGTGCTGAAAGGCACCACCTTCACTAAATACAAGCAGTTCGTTGAGAATTGCTTCCGCCTGTTGCCGCGCCAGGCCCTGCATGCGCGCACGCTGGATATAGATCACCCCAGCACCGGAAAGCGAATGCATTTTGAAAGTCCGCTTCCGACCGATATGCAAAGTGTACTCGAGAAATGGCGTAACTATACCGCATTCAAACCGATGGATGAAGATGATGAGGAGCCATTGGACAGGGAAGCGGCCAACAATATGAAATAGCTCTCCAAGGGACAGCGCAACTTCTCGCCAAGCACCTGCGCGATGTCCATTTCGGCGGGAACTGGACTTGTGTGAATCTCAAGGATCAACTCACGGGGGTAAGCTGGCAACAGGCCACCAGGCAGATCGAAGGTTTCAACACCATCGCGAAGCTCACATACCACATCCATTATTTCGTATCAGCCGTTCGCAGGGTCCTGGAGGGCGGTCCGCTGGATGCCCACGACAAATTCAGTTTCGACCACCCACCGATCGGATCGGAGGACGAATGGCGTACCTTTTTGGATCAAGTGTGGATCAATGCGGAAGCCTGTGCCGCAGCGATGGAAAAATTGCCGGAAGAAAGATCATCGGAGATCTTCGTGGAGCAGAAGTACGGTAGTTTTCACAGGAATCTTCTCGGCATCATAGAGCACAGCCATTACCATCTCGGGCAGATCGTGATCTTGAAGAAGCTTTTGTAGGGAACGATCCTCCTTCAACCCGGTTCGCGCCGCCATTTGATCAGGCGGAATTTGATGTGATCATAAACGAGAGCTGCGGTCAACAGGAGCACGGGTAGGATCAATGCCCTGATCTGCAGGTGCGGATAGAGCAATCCGGCTGCGACACCGCCGAGAAAGAAGAAGATGATGATCAGCAACCGTAGCTGGATCGTCGCTATCAATCGCTTGCGTTGTTCCTCCTTTCGGAAGAAGATCAATTGCGAAAGCTCGATCCCCAGATCGGTGAACAGGCCGGTAAGGTGTGTGGTACGCACCACCGCCTTGGAGATCTTGGTGACCAGTGCATTTTGCAGGCCCATCGCGAAAAGCAATCCCACCGCGATCACATTGGGCAGCGCCACCATCAGATCCTCGCCCACTACAGCAAGTACCAGCAGAATGATCCCCTCGAACGCCACCGGTGCGATGAACATGTTACGATCGCGTAGCCCCCAGAATTCCACCATGGTATTCGAAACGAAGGCTCCCGCGAGGAAGGCCAGGATGTAGACCAGGAAGATCAGGCTTTGATGGAAACGCACATCGATCACCTCGGCAACGAAGAAGGCGAAATGCCCGGTGACATTGGTGGTCAGGCGGTGTATCGCGATGAAACCGATCACATTGACGGCACCGGCCACGAAGGAAAGAACACTGGCGAGCTTCCTGTTGTGTACATGGGTGCGTGCCCTGCCGTGGTGCCTGAACATTTGGAGCGTCTCAGATCTTCCGGATGATCTTGCCTGTGGCCGTGCGCGCGATCCTGCGTGTCGCGGAGATCCGCCGCGGCATTTCATGCGGGTGCAGCACCTTCATCAGTATGTCGATCACTTCCTGCACCGCTTCGGGTGCGTGCTGCTGTGTTTCGATCACCAGGGCCACGGCCTGCCCAAGTTTATCATCGGGGATCGGCATGAAGAAATGCGGGTAGGGTAGAAGCCCGCCGGTCTTCTCTTCCAAATGTTCCGGGAAGATCTTCTTTCCACCACTGAGGATCACGTTATCGTACCGGCCACGCCAGCGGAACGTACGGTCATCGATCGGGTCCACGAGATCGTTGGTGTAATGTGAGCAGACCGAGAGGTGCGGTGTGTGCACGACAAGGCAACCGCGATCATCGCGTTCGAAGGTCACACCGCCGATCGCATGGTACCGATCGCTCCGCATGCGGCCGTTCAGCCGGCGCATCGCCACATGCGTCACGGTCTCGGTGCTTCCGTAGCCCTGGAATACCTGAACTTTCAATTCGCGCAGATCTTCTATCAGCGCCATGCTTACTGGTCCGCCTCCGAGCAGGATCATTTCGAATTGGTCTTCCACGCGTGCCCGATCCTCCTGAATGGCGCGGTGCAGTTGCAATGGGATCATCGCCGTGAACCGGAACCGATCGGTGATCCCCAGGTTCTGCAACACGCTTCCACGTGGATCTATGATGTGCATGTCCAGACCGAGCACCATTGCGCGTACCAGCATCATCTTTCCGGCGATGTATTCGCTCGGAAGGCAGTGCAGGATCCTGTCTCCTTCCTTCAATCCGAAGGTCTCGGCCGTCAGCCGTGCGCTGGCCACCAGGTCTTCGCGCGGGATCATGATCGTCTTCGGGGTGCCGGTGGTGCCGCTGGTGTTCACCTCCAATGAACCGTTGTGCTTCACGAGCAATTGGTAGAATGTCTCCAGCACTGGCCAGCGCCACATTTCCCTGCCTTCTTCCGGATCGATCCGGAAGCGCTGGGCATGCACCAGGGAGTGGTCCTTCACCCCGTCGATCGTGAGGTATTGGAACCGTTCACCGGTGGAAAGGGCGGAACCGTGATCGCTCATTTCAGATGCTCCCACGCCGGAAGCACGTTCAAGTCCCATTCCGATTCGGGCAGGTAATGGAGCATACCGCCTTTTGCAACGAGCGGCGAAGGAATATTGTTCCTGTAGACCGCACCGGTGCCCAGGCCCTGCGGGATCGTAACGTTCAGCGTAGCGGTGAACTGGGCGATCGCGTTAAGGCCGATGCTGCTTTCCAAAGCAGAGGTGATCCACCAACCGATCGAGCGCTCTTCTGCGAGCTGTATCCATTCCCGGGTCGGGGCCCAACCACCCACAAGGCTTGGTTTGATCACGATGAATTGGGGTTTCACATGGTCCAGCAGATCCCTTCGCAGATCGGAATTGTTCATGCCGATGAGTTCCTCATCCAGCGCGATCGGCAATGGCGTGCCCTCGCAGATCTCGGCCATCGATTCATGAAGCCCGGGGGCCAGAGGTTGCTCAATGCTGTGCACCTGCAATCTGGCGAGCTCATCGAGGATCGGACGTACGTTCCGAATATTGAAGGCGCCGTTGGCATCCACACGTAGCGTGAGCTCGTCGGCCGGGAATCTTCTTCTCACTTCGCGGAGCAGTTCAAGCTCTGCCTCGATCCCGATCGCACCGATCTTCATCTTTACGCAGCGTGATCCGTTCCGGATCTGCTCTTCGATCCGGTCGCGCATGGTACGTGCATCGCCCATCCAAACGAGGCCGTTGATCGGGATGCCTTTGCGGCCCAGCGTGAATTCAGAAGGGAAGTGCTGGTGGGTTCCACCCGATCGCAGATCGCTCAGGCATTGTTCCACCGCGAACCGTACGCCGGGCAGATCGGACAGTCCGGTGGCGAGCCGCTCTTCCCAATTGGATGTGTCCTCGCAGAGTTCGATCAGTTCTGTGCGGACATCGGCGGGGAATTCCCTGCTGTGGCCCGGGAATAACGCCACTTCGCCGATGC
>JAEYYE010000105.1 GCA_023430945.1 Bacteroidota bacterium | reverse complement strand
CATCGATGATGAGCGCACCGGACTGCCATTGTTTGTACCGGCCGCTCAGGAAATATCCCACCGATGGTCCTGCGAGGAGATAGATCCCGTTCTCATCGGGATCCACGGAGATCTTGGCGAGCAAAGGCACTTCGAGGTAGCGGAAGGTGGCACGCGAGCGGATCGCCCGCATGGGATCGCGGGCGAGGTAGCCTTTGGTAAGCAGAAGAAACTCGGGCATGATGCTAACCTGCGAATGCACAGGTATCTCAAAATGCCAGCCCACGATCGGCCCGGGCATCAGGTTGCTGGTGTTCTGGAAAAGTGCGCCGGTACTTTGGGTGGCAAGCCCCAGCCCGATCCGCGGACCATTTTGGGCCATGATGGACAGGCTCGTGAGAATGACGCACGAAAGAAGGATGCTTCGCATGCAGCGAAGTTCGGAAATGATCGGGTGCCACTATATTTGGGGCCCTGGTCTTTCAACCAACAAACAATAACGCATGAAAAAGACATTACTCTCTATTGCACTTCTTGCCTCTTTGACCGCTGTGCAGGCACAGCGTGAAGTGGGTATCAGCCACCGCTACAACGTAGCCCTGCCAGAGAACCGTGGAACGGACACCGTTGTAACGGCTTCATTCGGGACCGGCCTTTCGATCGTAGGATCGAACAATGGTGGCTTCGTGACCGGATCGAACGGGTACAACGATTACGCCAAGGTTCAGGAATTCCAACTTGGTGATGCTGTTACGATCGATGAGGTGTTGTTCATCTTCGTAACGGAGGAAACCGTAGGCGGAGCCGGAAGCACCATCAAGGCCGTGGTTTATGATATGACCGGTACGGGTACCACCACAGCTGGTGCCGATATGCCTGCCCCTGGCACTTTGATCGGTGAATCTGCACCTGTTTCGATCAGCGACCTGGATACGCTCATGCTTTATGGGATCCCCGTTGCCGCTAGTACGGATGGGCATTTCGCAGCAGGTATCGACGTAACCGGTCTCGCAGCTGGTGATCATGTTGGTATCCTTGCAACTGATTCCGGTGCTGTTGTAGCCGATGATCGCAGCTGGGAACTGTGGAGTGACAACACATGGAACACCATTTCCTCTGCTTGGGGTCTTCCTTTGGATATGGCGATCCTCCCTGTTGTTACAGCTGATTGGGTAGGCGTTGGCGAAGGCAACTTCGTGAACGGCATGCGCATGACCATTCTCGGTGGCAACCCTGCCCGCGACAACGTTACCATCAACTTCGAGAATGAAGTGAGCGCTGCGATGTCCATCAAGGTGATCGATGCCGCCGGCCGCACTGTTGTGCAGCAGGATCTTGGCAACCGCGCCGCTGGTGTGCACAACCATATGCTCAACACCAATGAGTGGAACGCAGGCAAGTACTACGTTACCCTCAGCGCCAACGGCAAGCCGATGACCATGAAGCTTGTTGTTGAATAAGCACTGAACACTTTCAACGTGAAAGGCCGCTTCGATCGAAGCGGCCTTTCTTTTTTCATCTTACATGCGGATCGGAGATCCGTTCAGTTCATCTTCACCGATCGCTGCGGATCGAAGCCATCTTGAGCAAAGCGATCGCACAGTCGATCCCTTTGTTGCCATGCTTTCCGCCACTGCGTGCCACGGCTTGTTCCATGTTATCATCGGTAAGCACACCGAAGATCACCGGGAGGCTGAACTTCAAGCTCACGTCCATGATGCCTTTGGTCGTTCCCTGGCACACGTATTCGAAATGCGGGGTTTCGCCGCGAATGATGCTGCCCAGGCAGATCACACCATCGAGCCTTTGCCGCTCAAGAAGGAATTGCGCGCCGAGCGGTAGTTCGAAACTTCCAGGCACCCACACTTCAAGGATATCCTCGGGCCTGACGCCATACTGGATCAATGTACCGATCGCGCCTTTTCGCAATGCATCGGTGATCTCGCGGTTCCATTCACTTACGACCAGTCCGAAACGAAGACCAGCGCCACTGGGGACGCTGGCCGGGTCATGTTCGGAAAGGTTGTGTGAAGCGGTCGCCATGGCGTTCAGTTGCCACCGCTGGCCTCGGCGATCGCAGCATACTTGCGCGCCTGGTTCGCGTCGGGGCTGTTCGGGAATTCTGTCGCCACGCGATCAAAGGCCTTACGTGCTTCCTTGTAGTTGCCCAATTGCTGGTGAACAAGCCCGGCCTTCATCAGGTACATCGGCGTGGTGAAATCGTTCTTTTCCATTTTCGCAGCCTTCTCGAATTGCTTCACCGCGTCTTCCAAGCGATCCAATTCAACAAGGGCATCGCCCTGGTTGCCAACGGCCATCACGCGAAGCACATCATCATCGATATCGGCCTTCTTGTAATGATCGAGCGCCTGCTCGTATTCGCCCTTCTGCATGTAGATCGCAGCCGCGTAGTAATGGGCAAGGTTGCCGGAAGGAGTGCTTCCATACCGATCGATCACTTCCAGAAAGCCAGGCCATTGATCATCGCCGTTCAACGCCAGATCGAAGGAATCGACCTCGAAGAAATATTCGGCCTTCCACATCATTTCGCTGGCCTCGCGCGCATTGGGCTCCGCAACGAATTTCTTGTAACCGAGCAGTCCGCCAACGATCACCAGAAGGGCTACAACACCGATGGTGATCGCCTTCTTGTTCCGATCCAGGAACAGTTCGGTGCGCGTGTAAACTTGTCCGAGGTCGACTTCCTTGCTTTCGAGGGTGTCGTTCGTGGTCTTCTTGCTCATCGTGATCGTACCGCTGGAACGTTGCTCCGGCGGGCGGCAAAGGTAATTTTTTTCACCATATGCACAGGTGCCGCGGCGGGTTTGGGCCGTACTTTTCAACTTCGCGTTGCTGGATCATGAAAACCTTCTACGGCCGGCCTTCAGGGACAGCACGCACGCTACGGCCGTGTACCTTTGTGATCGGTACATGAGCTTTCATCTTTCCCGGCTTCGCATCCTCAATTTCCGCAATCACCGCGAGATCGATATCGAACTCGGGCCGGAGGTGAATTGTTTTGTCGGCCCCAACGGCGTGGGCAAAACGAATCTGCTCGATGCCGTGCATTACCTCTCGCTGAGCAAAAGCTATTTCGACAGTGGCGATGCGCATAACATCCTGCACGGCGAAGACCTGTTCATGCTGCAGGGATCGATCCATACCGGAGCCGGTGACGACCTTGTTCTTTGCAGTGTGCGCAAAGGCCAGCGCAAAGTCCTGAGCCGCAACAAGAAGGAATACGACCGGTTGGCCGATCATGTGGGCCGCTATCCGGTGGTGATGATCACCCCATACGATGGTACGCTCATCCTGGAAGGTTCCGATGTGCGACGCCGCTTCCTTGACGGGCTGATCTCCCAGTTCGACAAGAATTATCTGGAATCGCTGATGCGCTACAACCGTGCTTTGCAACAGCGAAATGTAATGCTGAAGCGATTCGCGGAACATGGCGGTGGAAGCCTGGAAGCACTCGAGCCGTGGGACGATCAGTTGCAGATCCATGGAACGGCCGTACACGCCGTGCGATCGGAATTCATGGAACAGATCACCGCTCTGCTCGGCGAACATTACCACGGGATCAGTTCAGGTCCGGAGCAAGTAGCGATCCAATACCAGAGCGCGCTTGCGGAGAATGCGATGAGCGATCTGCTTCGCAATGCCTGGGAACGCGATCGGCTCGCGCAACATACCACGGCCGGCATCCACAAGGATGATCTGATCTTCACCATCGATGGCCAGCCGCTGAAGCGATACGGATCGCAAGGCCAGCAGAAGACCTACCTGATCGCGCTGAAACTGGCCCAATTCGATCTCACACAGAAGCGAAGCGGGATCCGCCCGATCCTGTTGTTGGACGATATCTTTGACAAGATCGATCCGCAGCGGATGAGGCATCTGTTGAAACTTTTGAGCGACATGCGATTCGGCCAGGTACTCATCACAGATACCGATGCGGAACGGCTTCACAAGGCGTTGGACGGGCTCGATCTGGATGTTCGCTTCTTCCATTTCACTCACCAGGATCCAGTAGGCCATGAAACGATCGAACGAACAGTCGCTTAAGCAGGCCGTCGATCACATGATCGATGCGTTCGGCATGCGCCCGAAGATGGATGAGCTGGATATCGCCAGCACGTGGGACAATGTGGTTGGCGCCATGGTGGCGCGGCATACGGTAAGCATCCGGTTGCGCTACGGAAAACTTCACGTGAAAGTCGATTCGGCGCCGCTACGTCATGAACTTGGCTTCATGCGCGACGCACTGAAGGAAGTGCTGAACAAACGCGCGGGCAAGCCGCTGGTTCAGGAGATCATTCTGGAGTGAAGAGATGATCTCCGTCAGTTCAGGAATTTCATCGCCTCCCGAAATTTGGATCGATGCAGATCCTGGAAATGAACGGGCTCCGATCGGAGCTTCTGGCCAAATACGATATTCCCACGCCGCGCTACACCAGTTATCCCACCGTGCCGTACTGGGACGGAAAGATCACAGGTGAAGAATGGCAGGATCATGTGAAGAAAGCGTTCGATCGCTCGAATTCCATCGAAGGGATCAGCCTTTACCTGCATCTGCCTTTCTGTGAAAAGCTCTGTACGTATTGTGGTTGCAACAAGCGGATCACTAAGAACCATGCGGTGGAGGAACCTTACATCGCCGCGTTGCTGGAAGAATGGCGGCAATACAGGGAGATCTTCGGTGGAAAGCCGCGGATCGCGGAATTGCATCTTGGCGGAGGCACGCCCACATTCTTCAGTGCGGCGAATCTCGATCGGTTATTGAAAGGGTTATTGGATGGTGTGGAGATCGTGCCCGGAGCGGTCTTCAGCGTGGAAGTGCATCCGAACTATACCGATCGGGAGAAGTTGCAGGCCATGTACGATCACGGTTTCCGGCGGATCAGTGTGGGCGTGCAGGACCTTGATCGCAAGGTGCAATTCGTGATCAACCGGATACAGACCTTCGAGAGAACGAAAGAGACCTTTGATCTGGCGCGCGAGATCGGTTATACATCGATCAATGCGGACATCATTTACGGATTACCGCTCCAGACCCGCGAAAGTGTTCGCCACACGATCGAAAAGATGAACGAACTGCGGCCCGAGCGGATCGCCTTTTACAGCTATGCGCACGTGCCGTGGAAGAGCAAGGCGCAACGCCGCTACACCGAAGCCGATCTTCCTTCAGGTGAAGAGAAGCGCGCACTTTATGAACTGGGCAGTTCCATGTTGCTTGCTGAAGGATACCTCCCGATCGGGATGGATCATTTCGCGCTTCCGCAGGATGAACTTTCGATCGCTGCCGCAGCTGGAGGAATGCACCGGAATTTCATGGGCTACACACCGCGCCACACCGAATTGCTGATCGGGCTTGGCGCGTCGAGCATTTCGGATACCGGCACCGCCTTCATGCAGAACGTGAAGGAAGTGGAGGAATATGAAGCGATCGTGAAGGAGGATCGTCTACCGCTGTTGAAAGGTCACGCACTTTCATCGGAAGATCTTTTCTTCAGGGAACAGATCAGCGCATTGATGTGCAGGCATTCCACCGCGTGGGAATTGCATCATTCCAGATCGATGGATGCAACACTGGATCGGTTGCAGCCCATGGTGGAAGATGGCCTGGTCGAGCTCGGGGATCGTTCGATGGGAGTGACAAAGGCGGGTGAACCGTTCCTGCGCAACATCGCGATGTGCTTTGATGCGCGACTTTGGGCCCATCGGCCCACCACGCCGGTTTTCAGCCGGTCGATCTGATCGGGATCGCAATAATGGATCGAAGCGTGTTCCTTTGTTCTGGGTTTATTATCATGATCGTGAACAGCTTACTGATGATAACTTCTAAATTGCACCTTCATTTGAACGTGCGAAATGTATCAGTCGCTTTCCTGCTTCCTGAAAAAGCTGCTGGTAATGATCCTGCTCGCTGGGGCTATTTCCGCAGAGGCACAGGTGGTGATCAATGAGATCTGTGCGAGCAATCGCACCGTGTTCACCGATGGTTTCGGCGATCGGGACGATTGGGTGGAACTCTTCAACCTCACCGCCGCGCCGATCAATATCGGTGGCTGGTACCTCACGGACAAGACGAGCGATCCAACGAAATGGCAGATCCCGCCGGGTGTGACCATTCCGGCCAACGGCCATCTGCTCTTCATCTGCAGTGGCCGCGATGCGTTCGATGGCGCGCGATGGCACACCAACTTCGGCATTTCGCAAGTGGAAGAGGAGCGCATCACCCTAACGAACAGCGCGCTCATAACCGTCGATTCCTACAAACTGCTCACGCCCACGCAACGGAACCACAGCCACGCAAGGCTCGTGAGCGGCGGATTGGTCTGGGGGAAATCGACAGCCCCAACGCCGGGCGCGGCCAATTCCAACACCTTCGATCGGTACGCGAACAGGCCCACCTTCACCGTGGAAGCCGGGTTCTATCCTGGTGCTCAATCCATATCCATCGTGAACAACGAACCGGGCAGCGTGATCCGGTACACAACGAATGGACTCGCGCCGACCATAACCTCACCGATCTACAGCGCGCCGATCAACGTGGCCACCACCACGGTGCTTCGTGCCGCGGCCTTCACCTCCGATCCGATCCTCCGGAACAGTTTCGTTGAAACGAACACGTATTTCATCCGTCCTCCGCATACAGTACCGACCATGAGCGTGAGCGGCCAGGTGAACTACATAACAACGGGAACGTATTCGGCCGGCGATCAGATCGTAAGCGTGGAGTATTTCGATGAGAACGGTGTCTTCCAATTCGAATTGGACGGGGAGATCCGCCGGCATGGGAATGATTCGTGGGCGTTTCCGCAGCGCGGTTTCCGCATCCATACGCGCGATCAGTTCGGCACCGCCAACGAGATCGACTATCCGCTTTTCCCTTCAGCCTACACCGATCGCACCAAGTTCGGCACGGTGATCTGCAAGGCCGCGGGATCGGACAACTATCCTTTCCACAATTATCTCGGATCCGCGCACCTCCGCGATGGCTGGATCCAGACCGCGAGCCAGAAAGGCGGCCTCGATCTGGACGAACGCACATACAACCACCAGATCACCTACTTCAACGGAGGCTATTGGGGTGTTTACGAATTGCGTGAACGCGTGGATGAGGATTATACCGAATACTATTACGGCCAGGACGAAAATTCCATCGACATGTTGGAATACTGGGGCGGATTGGTGGTGGAGAACGGAAGCAACGCGGGCTGGAACGCGCTCTTCAATTTCGTGAATGCCAACGATCTGTCGATCCAGGCGAATTACGATTACGTGCTCACGCAGATCGACAAGGAGAATTTCATCGACAATTTCATCCTGAACACCTTCATGGTGAACAGCGATTGGCTGAACTGGAACACCATGTGGTGGCGGGGCAATGCGCCGCCGGGCGTGAAATGGCGCTACGCGTTGTGGGACATGGACAACATTGCGGATCTTGGCCAGAACTACACCGGCTGGCAGGGAGGCACCGGTCCTTCGGTGAACACCGTGTGCAACATGCAGAACATGTTCCAGAATTCGGGCGCCAACAACGGTCACGCGATCATCTACAGGAAATTGCTCGAGAACGAGGATTTCTTCTGGAGCTATGTGAACCGCTACGCCGATCTGTTGAACACCGCGCTGCATTGCGATACGTTGAACGCGTTGCTCGATCAGTTCGAAAGCAACATGCTTCCCGAGATGCCCGCGCACTTCACGCGCTGGGGAGGCAACATGGCCACGTGGCAGCAGAACATCCAGGATATCCGCAACTTCAATTGTACGCGCTGGAATATCGTGACCGACCAGATCGTGGATTGTTTCGATGATGTGTATCCGATCAGCGGTCCGTATGAGCTCACCGTACAGATCGTGGGTGATGGCGATGTGCAGGTGAACACCGTGGTGATCCCCGAAGGCCCATGGTCTGGCGTATGGTTCGGTGGGGCCGAAATGATCTTCGAAGCGATCCCGGGAGCGAACTCGTTCTTCTCTCATTGGGAGATCGATCAGAACTACGCAGGCCAGGACCTACTGGATCCGAGCACCTGGCTGCAGTTGCTCACGTCGGATACCATCACCGCGTATTTCACTTCAACGCCCTTGCCGATCGAGCTGATCGCTTTCACAGGAACGAAACGCCAGGCCGATGTGCAACTGCAATGGGCCACCGCGACCGAATTGAACAGCAGCCACTTCAATGTTGAGCGCAGGAGCGAAGATGGTGGCTGGCGGGTGATCGGCAGGGTGGAGGCCGCCGGAAATTCCCTTCAGCGGATCGATTATGGATTGATCGACACCGATCCGATCGATGGGATCAATTACTACAGGCTGCATCAGGTGGATATCGATGGCACTTCCAGCCATTCGCAAGTGATTGCGGTAGAGTTCGATGCGCCATTGACCGATGCGTTGCAGATCTGGCCGAACCCGGCGAACAGCGGTGTGAACATCCGCAACGTGAGCGATCGCGATCTGGAGGTCGAACTCGTTGCGGCGGATGGCCGTTGGGTGAAGCGGATCTGGCTCGGTGCCGGAAAGCAACGATGGTATGAACTGAGCGATCTGCGGGACGGTGTGTACCTCTTGCAATTTCCCGATGGATCATTCCGGAGCCAGCGCCTCGTGGTGATCCACTGATCGGATCAGCGTCCGGTGTTGCCGTAGTGTTCGTGGATCAGGCTGCGTGTTCCCGATCCGCCGGAACTGCCACCGGAGCGTGACCCGGAACCCGATCCGCCGGAGTAAATGCCACGATCCACTGAAGGCGCTGCATCCCGGTAGATCCCGCGGCTGCCGCCGCGCGTACCTCGATCGTGAGAGGCCGTGGGCCTCGGTGAAGGTCCCGGGTCGCGCACATCGCGATCGACCGTTCTGCGATCCGTCCATTCGCGCGGCTTCGGTTCCCTGTCACCTTTGCGATCCTCCTTGTTGGGCCGATCGGTGCGCGGATCGGTTTCTGGATCGGGCCGGTAGATCGAGCAGACCGTTGAATTGATCACCTCCGGCCTGCGCACGTTGCAGCTATCAAGAACAGGCTCCTTTCCGCATTCCATGGCTACGATGTGCGTCCGTTCGATCATCAACCCGCAGCCGGTCGCGATGGTTCCCATGGCATCGATCGCAGTGATGCACACATTGCCGAGCGGATCACGTTCAATGTCGATCACCGTGTACGGGGCCACACCGCCCACCCCGTGCCAACTGATGCTTCCGCCGTAACGCACGATGGTGCGATGGGCAAGGGCACCTTTTTCATCGGCGCGATCCTCGCAAACATATTTCACCACTTCACGATCGCGCGTGTGCACCACAACATGCATGCTCTTGCCGATCGAAGACAAGGTTAGCAGGGAGATGAATATGATCATTCGCATGACGGACGGATTTGGATCGATCACCACAAATATCGACCCATAAATTCAATAATTGGATCGGGTCCCTCATCCTTTGCGAACAGGTACCGTAAACTTGCGGCATGGTAGACATCCGCCGATCGGACCAGCACTTCATCTTTGAGGTGAAGGGCATGCACAAGCTTTGGGCTTTCAAAAGCGAATTGAAGATCCCCGTGGAAAATGTGACCTCGGCGCACCAGGATCTCAGTTTGGTGAGTGGATGGAAGGGTTTCCGTGCACCTGGTACGAGCGTTCCGTTCCTGATCACCGCCGGTACATTCCATCTCGAGGGCGACAAGATCTTCTGGGACGTGATGAACAAGGAAAAAAGCATCGTCGTTGAGTTGCGTGACGAGAAGTACAAACGCCTGATCATAGAAGTTGAAGATCCTGCAAAAGCGATCGAGCTTCTGTCCCGTTGATCATTCTTGTTTCCATCATGAGTCGTCTTTATTACACTTTCCTTCTTTTCATTTTCCTGGGATCGGTGCGGCTCCAGGCGCAGGACGATCTAACGCACGCCGATCATGATCATCACCATGAGCACCGAAATGAACTGGGGATCGCAAATGCACCGGTGTATTTCGTGAAGGAAGAGATAGTCAGTTATGGCTTGCACGTGCACCTTGTGCGCAACCTGCTTCATTCACGCTTCGGGTATGGCATCGGTTACGAGCGCATATTCGATGAACATGGCCATAATACATACAGTGCGCTCGTAAGCTACAGGATCGATCGGGTGATGTTGATCGTTGCTCCCGGCGCCACCATCGAGGACGAGGAACCCGGCGAAGCTGCCTTCGCAGTTCACGTTGAAGCGACCTATGAGTTCGAATTGGGTGATCTCCATCTGGGCCCCGTGGTTGAATTCGCCTATGATCCGGAGGACATCCACCTGAGCCTCGGCCTGCAC
>JAEYYE010000151.1 GCA_023430945.1 Bacteroidota bacterium | reverse complement strand
AGAGCACACCGAACCCGGGCACGATGCGATTCGTGAGCAGCCGGATGCTCTTGCTGGAGGACCGGTTGCTCGAATTCCGATCGCCCGAAGAGACCGAAGGTGTTTCGCCGCTTGCGGAAAAGATCTTCAACTTGCCGTTCGTTACGGGCGTTTTCATTTCGAGCAATTTCATCACCGTTACGAAGAACGATGTGGTGACGTGGGACCTTGTGCAGTTGGAGCTGCGCGAATACATCCAGGAATTCCTGAACGAGGATGGCCGCGTGGTGTATGCGGATGCTCCGGCGCAAGCCCTTGCCGATGCGAACGAGCGCGCGAGCACACATGCGGAAGCGAAGTCGGAGGACGACAGGAAGATCATTCAGATCCTGGAGGAATACATCCGGCCGGCGGTGGAAGGTGATGGCGGGCACATCGCTTTCCGATCGTTCAGCGAAGGAGTGGTAACCGTAACACTGCGCGGAGCGTGCAGCGGTTGCCCGAGCAGCATGATCACGCTGAAGCAGGGGATCGAGAACCTGTTGAAACACGAAGTGCCCGGTGTGCGCGAGGTGATCGCTGAAGAATTGTAGATCGGGCCCTTTCCGATCGATGAAAGCTGCATGACCTGCAGCTTTTTTCATTCCGCGTTATGCGATCCGGTGCTATGGTGCATCCCATAGGAAACGATCCGTCATGAAGAACACATTGATTTTGATCGCGGGCCTGGCCCTGCCAGCGATCGGCTTCGGCCAGAACCTGGGCGAGATCCGCGGGAAGGTGCTCGACCCTGACGGCGGCCCTTTGCCCGGTGCTCACGTGACCACGACCGTTGCTGGAGATCAGCTTGGCACCACCACGGATGCCGACGGTAAATTCATACTGAAGCCGATCCCGCCGGGGCTCTACGGTGTACGGATCTCCTTCACAGGATTCGAGCCCATGGAAATGCAAGGGGTTGAAGTGGTCTCCGATCGGGCGACGTACCTGCCCGAGACCGCCATGGCGTTCCTGGGCTCGCTGGATACACTGGTGATCTACGGCCATCGCTACAAACGTCCGCTGATCACGATCGATGATCCCGCGCGGATGAGTTTGCTGGCCGAGGAATTCAAGACCGATCCGAACAAACGCGATCCAGCGAAGATGATCGCGAGCAACTTCTCCGGTGTTACACCTGCACCCAACGGCGACGGACTTTATTTCCGCGGATCGCGCACCGAGAACATGGTCTCCTTCCTGGATGGCGTGAAGATCAGCGGCAGCGTACCGCGTGTGCCGGCCTCGGCGATCAGCAGCATCTCTGTTTACACCGGCGGGCTTCCGGCGAAATACGGCGATGTTACCGGCGGCGTGGTGGTGATCGAAACGAAGACCTACAGCGAGATGTACGAGCAGGCGCGGATAGATCGGAACAGACGGGAATATGCCGGGCGAAATGAGAACTGAAGAATGTTCCTGCGGCGCAAGAACATAGCGGGAAAGACCGATGAGGAACTGATCGATGCGATCGGGAAAGGCGATCGCGAAGCGTTGGGCGGCCTGTGGGACAGGTACGCCCATCTGCTCTTTGGCGTGGGGATGAAATACCTGAAGAACACCGAAAAGGCCAAGGACGTGGTGATCGAACTCTTCACCGGACTACCGGAAATGCTGAAGAAGCACGAGGTACGGCAATTCCGGCCGTGGATACATACAGTGATGAGGAACCGCTGCCTGATCGAACTGCGGAAAGAGAAGGACCAAGCACCGATCGAAGAAAAGATCGTCGCTGTTGAAGATGATGATGAGATCGAATTACATGAACAGGATCTGCGCGCGTTGGAGAGAGCGATCGAAAAACTCGATCCGCAGCAACGCACGTGCATCACGCTCTTCTACATGCAACGCTACAGCTACAAGGAGATCGCAGCCACAACAGGAATGACGGCGGACAAAGTGCGAAGCAACATCCAGAACGGCCGCAGGAACCTGCGGATCATGATCCAGCGAAATGACCAGCGGAACAAATAAGCATCCGTTCGCTCCCGGCCCGGCGATCACACGCGATCAATTGCTCGCGTACGTGGAAGAACGTGCGAGCGCTCGCGAGCAGTTCGAGGTTGAATTCGCGATGGAGCATGATCCATTGCTCGCCGATGCGATCGAAGGCTACAAGATCCCCGGCGCGATCGATGGTTTGAAAGAACTGGAAGAACACCGTCCCGGATCATCGTTCAACCCATGGAACTGGTCCTTCCCGATCGTGCTGATGATCGCAATTCTTTCGATCCCGATCCGTGTTGACCAGCAGAACGGAACTGCCGTTCAGATCGCTGAAGAACAGATCGGCGTGATCAGGGAAGAGATCCCGTTCCAGATTGAAACCGAAGAAAAGATCGAAGAACTTACAGAGATCCATTCAGAAGGTGATCTCGAACTGATCGTTCCAACTGCTGCGAATATCGATCGGAATGGAACCATCGAACACCTTCGGCCGATCAAGATCGATCTCCCAACGACCATTTCCAGAGACGAAGGATCACTCCCGATCGCACGGAAAGAACGATCCGGACTTCAGCTTCACTACGTGCACGACCTGAAGATCCTTCATCCGAAAGAGCTGTATCCATTCGATCCGATGGTGGAATTGGCCAATGGAAGTGTCACCGCCGATCGCTCCGATCGCTCCGGGAACGATCTGAAGATCCTTCAACCGGTGGAAGAGAGCTACCTCAATTACATGGATCACGCGCTGAAGCATTTCCGCACCGATCCGCGGCTTTGCCTTGAGGAACTCATTCATCTGCTCGATCAATACCCGGATGATCCAAACGCATTGTTCTATGCCGGCATGTGCCATTTGGAGACCCGCAATTTCCGCTCTGCAGCGCACTATTTATCGCGGGCACTCAAACATCGGTCCGGTGTCTTCAATGAAGAAGCTGACTTCTATCACGCGATCGCGATCGAAGGCAAAGGCGATCGAAAAGCCGCAACAAGAGCTCTTGAAAAGATCGCGGAGGAGAATGGTTTCTATTCTGGACGTGCGCGGGAAAGGATCCGAGATCGATCTTCCGACCGGCCTTTTGAAGTCGCGCAGTGAAATAAGGCACCGTTCAAATGTTCACCAACATCGATCGATGTTGGTGAACATTCCCAACCGATCGGATATTCCTATACTTCGAACATTCTTCTTTCCGATACTTTCGGTCCATGGAAGTCCGTGAAGGAAAATATTGGATCGGAGGTGTGCCTGTGGACCGCATCGCAGCGATGGCAGGCACGCCCGTATACGTGTATGATCAGGCGGTGATCGAGCGCCAGGTGAAGCGGATGCAGAAAGCATTCGCCGGCATGCGCACGAGCATCATGTACGCATGCAAAGCGCTGCCCAACATCAATGTGATGCGGTTGATGGACCGGCTGGGTTGCGGCCTCGACACGGTTTCGATCCAGGAGGTGCAGCTCGGCTTGCATGCCGGCTTCAGTCCCGATCGGATCCTGTTCACACCGAACATGGTCACCTTCGAGGAATTCAAGCAGGCGATCGAACTGGGCGTTCACATCAACATCGATTCGATCTCGATGCTGGAACAATTCGGCCACGCTTTCGGCGGAAAAGTGCCGGTGTTCCTTCGCATCAATCCGCATATCCTCGCAGGTGGGCATGATCGGATCAGTGTCGGGCACATCGATTCCAAGTTCGGCATCTCGATCCACCAGGTGCGCCACATGCAGCGTGTGATCGCATCACATGGGATCCATGTGCATGGCCTTCACATGCACACCGGCAGCGATATCCTGGATACGGAAGTATTCATGCAGGCCGCGGAATTGCTGCTTGGCATCGCGCCCGATCTTCCCGAGTTGCGCTACATCGATCTTGGCAGCGGCTTTAAAGTGGCGTACAAGGAAGGTGATGTGACCACGGATATCGAAGATCTCGGCAAACGACTTGCCGCGCGGATCGATGCGTTCAACAAGGCACGCGAAGCACCGATCGAAGTGTGGTTCGAACCCGGGAAATTCCTGGTGAGCGAAGCAGGGATCCTTCTCGTTCGCGCCAGCCTTGTGAAACAAACTACCGCCACCGTTTTCGCAGGCGTGGACAGTGGCTTGAACCATCTTGTACGTCCGATGATGTATGGATCGTACCACCACATCATCAACGCGAGCAAGCCCGAAGGAAGAACGCGGATCTACACCGTTGTCGGGAACATCTGCGAAACGGATACGTTCGGCTGGGATCGGAAATTGAACGAGGTGCAGGAAGGCGATCTGCTTGCGATCATGAACGCGGGCGCGTACGGCCATTCGATGTCGAGCAACTACAACAGCAGGTTACGTCCGGCAGAGATACTTGTGCATGAAGGTGAAGCGAAGCTGATCCGTCGCCGTGAATCGATCGAGGACTTGCTTTCCACCCAGATCGAGTTGGAGGAATTGAAGCCTGAACCGGCATAATGTGAAATGGACCGGGCCGCATGCTTGCGCAGCGGCCCGGCCCATCCCTGATCCTACAACCTACTTCGACAGCACCTTGAATTCCGTACGGCGATTACGCTGGTGTTGTTCCTCCGTGCACTTCTCGCACACGCAGGTCTCCGTGGGTTGGCTCTCGCCATAGCCTTTGCTCACCACGCGATCCTTTGCGATGCCCTTGCTGATGATGTATTCCACCGCGCTCTTCGCACGCTTCTGCGAGAGCGACAGGTTGTATGCGTCCTTGCCGCGGCAATCGGTGTGCGAACTCAGCTCGATCTTCACCGTGGGATTGTCCTGCAACGTGGTCACCAGCTTGTCCAGCTCGAGCGCTGCATCGGGCCTGATCGCTGCGCTGTTGTAATCGTAGAAGATGTTCTCGAGGCGTACCACCTGATCCACCACCAGCGGGAACAACCGGAAATCCGTGTAGATCACCGAGCTTGGCTTTCCCTTGGTGCTGATCTTCACGCTCTGTTTGAAGAACCCATCCTTTTCCGCGGTGATCCGGTAATTGGATTCCGGCTTGAGCGGGAATGCGTACCTGCCACTTTCATCGGTGAGCAATTCCTCCAACTTCGCATCGGCCGCATCGAGCAACAGCACCTTCGCTTCTGAGAGCGGTTCATCCGTTTCACCGTGCAGCACGAGGCCTTCGGCCGCATAATCGTACTTCACCATCTCGATCACGATACCTTCCAGCGGATCCACATCGGTGATCACTGTCACTTCCTTCTGGAAGTAGCCGTTCTTGTTGGAAACGAGCACGTACTTCGAATGGTACTCCGCTTCGATATTGAACTTTCCGCCGGGTTCGGTCTCGAGTTGGAAACGCTTCACATGCTGCGAATTCTCGTCCTTCAGCAGGATCGTGGCTCCTTCGATCGGCTCACGCGTATCACGATCGATCACGACACCGGCGAGGTAGATCGTGGGCGGACGGATCGTACAGCCGTAGATATCGTCACTTCCTTCGCCACCCGGCCGATCGCTCGCGAAGAAACCCGTGCTGTCGTTGATCAGCAGTAGGCTGTGATCGTTGTAACGCGTGCTCATGGGATAACCCAGGTTGAACACGTTGCCCGGTCCATCGGCTCTCAAGCGTGAATAGAACAGGTCCATTCCACCGAGACCTGGATGACCATTGCTCGCGAAATAGAACGTGCTGTCCGGCTTCAGGTACGGGTACATCTCATCGGCCGTGGTATTGATCTTCGGGCCCATGTTCTGCGGCGCTCCCCACTGGTTGCCGATGTTGTCGCAGAACCAGATGTCCGTTCCACCGATCCCACCGGGTCGAT
>JAEYYE010000073.1 GCA_023430945.1 Bacteroidota bacterium | reverse complement strand
ATTCTCAGTTTTGGGGAAGACGCGAAAGGCCAGGTGTGGATCGGCACCTTCGATCGTGGCATCGGGTGTGTTCAGAAGAACGGCATCCAGATGTTCGATGACCGCAACGGTCTTCATGACAACATGATCCGTTGCATCGTACGCGATCGCGAAGGCAACATGATGGTCGGTACCAACATCAACGGCCTGGACATCTTCAAAGGAGAACGCTTCATCAATTTCACGGAAGCCGATGGATTGGTGGATCCGCAGGTATGGTCGGTGTTGGAAGATCGCCAGGGCAATGTCTGGTTCGGGACGAATCGCGTGATCGGTTATTGGGATCCATCGGAGAACAGCACGGCACGCGTGAAGATGCTGGCAGCACAGCAGGGTGAATTGGAGTGCACGCAGGTGCGTTGCATGAAAGAGGATGCCAGTGGAAGGATCTGGATCGGTACACAATCCAATGGTCTTTTCGAACTTGATCCACGAAGCCTGAGGCCACGATCTGTGATCGAAGTGAGCATGGCGGATAATCGTGTCACCGCATTGGAACTCGATCGCGCAGGCGCCATCTGGGCGGGGTCGCTAGGAGGCTTGATCAATTACCGGCCGGGCGCCATTCCCGTCACGTACGGCATGGAAGCAGGTCTGCCCAGCGCCAACATCACATCGCTTTTCCGGGACAAGAAAGGTGTGCTCTGGATCGGTACCATGCTCAACGGCATCAGCAAGATGGAAGGAGAGACCATCAAGCCGATCGATCTGGGCAAACAATTCACGCCGACCTGCATGATACAGGATCAGGACGGCCGCGTTTGGGTCGGGACGGAAGGGCAGGGGATCTTCGTACTGAAGGATGAAAAGTTGGTGGCCACGCATTCAATGGTTGATGGCCTTCTATCCAACTCCATCAAGGCCTTGAACATCGATGCCAGCGGGCACGTTTGGATCGGTTCTTCACGGGGCTTGAACCGCTGGATCCCCGGAACGGAAGGTTTCGTTTCATACACCGAACGCGCCGGATACATCGGCATCGAGACGAAACCTAACGCGACGTGCACCACAAGGAGCGGCCACATCTGGTTCGGTACTGCGAACGGCGCAACACGTGTCTCAACGGATAAGACATTGGATGCCGTCCCAACACCGATCGTCGCCTTGCGCGGCCTTCGCGTGGATCAGGAGGAGCGGCCTTTGGAAGAAGGAGTATCGTTCGGTCATTCCGAGAACAACATCCGCTTGTCCTTCGGAAGTGTTTCATTGAGCGATCCGGCAGCGGTGCGATATGCATACATGCTTGATGGTGTGGAGAACGACTGGCAGCCTGCTTCCATAGCCACGGAAGCTCATTATCCAGCCTTGCAGCCGGGCAGCTACGAGTTCAAGGTGAAAGCGATGAACCGCAGTGGACAGTGGAGCGAGCCAGCGTCATTCAACTTTACGATCCTTCCGCCATGGTATCGCAGCTGGTGGTTCTACTCGATCCTGGTGATCACGATCGGTATATCGATGTTCAGTTACATCAAGGTGCGTGAACAGCAATTGCGCAAACGCAATCTCATCCTGGAGCGGAAAGTGCAGGAACGTACCGCCGAAGTCGTTGCACAGAGCAAGGAGATCGAAGGGCAGAAACAGGAGATCGAAGGATTGCTGTTGAACATTCTTCCAAAAGAGATCAGTGAGGAATTGAAGATCAACGGCAAGGCGATGGCGCGGCGCCACGATAATGTTACGGTCTTGTTCACCGACATGAAGGGCTTTACCAAGGTCGCCGAAAAGATGACGCCGGAAGAGCTCGTGCGGGAGCTGGACGAATGTTTCATTCATTTTGATGAGATCGTGGTGCGGTACGGCATCGAAAAGATCAAGACGATCGGTGACAGCTACATGTGCGCATGCGGTGTGCCATCGGCCGATCCACATCACGCCTTGAAAAGTGTCCTGGCAGCGCTTGAAGTGCGCGATCTGATGGACGGCTGGCGACGCGAACGCGAGGCGAAAGGGAAGGAGCCGTGGATCCTACGGATCGGTATCCATTCAGGACCCGTGGTGGCCGGCGTTGTCGGCAAAAAGAAGTTCGCCTATGACATCTGGAGCGACACCGTGAATACCGCAAGCCGCATGGAGAGCAGCGGCGTACCAGGTGAAGTGAACATCAGCGGTGTCACCTATGTGTTGATCAAGGACTACTTCGAGTGCGAACACCGCGGGCTGGTGGAGGCTAAGATCAAGGGCAAGATAGACATGTACTTCGTGCGTAGGTTGAAGCCTGAGTTCAGTGCCGATGCATCAGGTTCGCACGCCAACCAGGAGTTATTGAAGCGGATCGGGATCACGCATGCGGTGGAACAGTTCGCGTAGTTCGGCCAGCATCATCGCTGTGGCGCCCCAGACCACGTGACCCTGCACATCGTAGTACGGCACTTCGATCTCACGGCCGAGCATCTGTACGAATTGCATCCGCTTCTTCAAGATATCTGCCCGCAGGATCTCTTTGAGCGGTGTTTCTATCAGCGCTGCCACTTCGTTCGGGTCGGGATCCAGCGTTCCGATGTCCTCCACATATCCAACGAACGGTGTAACGATGGTGCCGCTGGGTTGAACGTAGATCTCCGAAAGCCTGCCGAGTATGAACACTTCCGTTACGGTGGCCCCCGTCTCTTCCTGGAATTCGCGCAGTGCCGTGTGTGCCAGTGACGGATCGGCCGGTTCCTGTCTTCCTCCAGGAAAGCCGATCTGGCCGCTGTGAACGCCATCATATTTCGGACGCAGCATCAGCAGGGTGTGCAGAACTTCCTCTCGTGGATAGAACAATGCAAGCACCGCGCTTTCACGCGGCGGCGGATCAAGCTTACGTGCATGCTCCACGTTGGGGCGCGGATAGCCGCTGAGCTCTTTCGAGCGAAGGCCAGGCAATGGCTTTT
>JAEYYE010000027.1 GCA_023430945.1 Bacteroidota bacterium | reverse complement strand
GAAGAAGAACGCCCCGCGCACGAGCGCGGAAAACGATATGGGGATGGATGATGCGGCCGCCGGCCTCAACGGTGGTGCATCCACGAGCGGATCGAAGAGTGCCGGAAAGAAGGCGCCCGCGAAAAGGGCCCCGCGCAAGAGCGCTGGCAGGAGCGGGCAGATGAGCCTTACCGAAGAAGAAGCACGCGAACGAAAGGATGCGCCGCCGGCACCTGAAAAAGTACCGCCCGCAGGCGTGAAAGGCCGGGGAAGTTCCAGGCGTTCCGCCGTGCCATCGCGATCGGTGGAGAAGCCGGTGGGCACAGAAGGAACTTCAACGGGCGCGGCGGAATACCTCCCTTCCGGCCGATCGCCCGATCAACATGGGGCCGAACCGAACGAGGCCAGGAAACCATCGAAACAGACCGATCGCGTGGATCCGCAGCATGAAACTCCGCATCCGCAGCCGAAATCCACGAACACTTCCACCGTAGCCACCGGACCAGTGCCACCGCCGGTGATCCCTGGTGAGCTCGAGGAACGATCGGCCTCACCTGCTATCCAGCGATCCGATCGGGGAAACGTACATCACGGCATAAGCCAGCTCACCGACCTTGATATCCACCTGTTCCGTGAAGGCCGGCATTACCGGTTGTACGAGAAGCTTGGCGCACATCCGTTCGAGCACGAAGGCGTGCAGGGGACCGTCTTCAGCGTGTGGGCGCCCAATGCCGAGAGCGTCTCCGTGATGGGCGATTTCAATGGCTGGGATCGCGATGATCATCCGCTGAAAGTGCGCGATGATGGATCGGGCATCTGGGAAGGCTTCGTTCCGGAAGTCTCCCAGCACATGATCTACAAATACCACATCCGATCGCGGTACCACATGTACCATGTTGAGAAGAGCGATCCGTTCGCCTTTGCACGCGAGATGCCGCCGCAGACCGCTTCCGTTGTGAACCATATGCGCTATGAATGGAACGATGGCGAATGGATGAACGACCGCGACCGGCGGAATTCGATCGGCGGGCCGATCAGCGTTTACGAGATGCATGTGGGCTCCTGGCGCCGCAAACCGGAGGATCACGACCGGCCGCTCACATACCGCGAATTGGCGGAAGAGCTGCCTCCTTACCTGAAGGAAATGGGCTTCACGCATGTGGAGTTCATGCCGGTGATGTACCATCCGTTCAATGGATCCTGGGGTTACCAGATCACCGGATACTTCGCCGCTGCGAGCCAGTATGGATCGCCGCAGGACCTCATGCACCTGATCGATGTATTGCATCAACACGGCATCGGTGTGATCATGGATTGGGTGCCTTCGCACTTCCCTTCAGATGAACATGGATTGATCTATTTCGATGGCACGCATCTCTTCGAACACGCTGATACGCGCAAAGGATTCCATCCGGATTGGAATAGTTACATCTTCAATTATGGCCGCAACGAAGTGCGATCCTTCCTGATCAGCAATGCGTTGTTCTGGCTGGATCGATATCACGTGGATGGCCTTCGCGTGGATGCTGTCGCTTCGATGCTCTACCTGGATTACAGCCGTAAGGAAGGGGAGTGGATACCCAACGAACATGGCGGACGCGAGAATCTTGAAGCGATATCCCTATTGAAGGACCTGAACCAGGCCGTGCACACGCACCAGCCGGGCGCCATCACCATCGCTGAGGAAAGCACGGCGTGGCCCGGCGTTACCGGCGATTCAGAACATGGCGGGCTCGGTTTCGATCTGAAATGGATGATGGGTTGGATGCACGATACGCTCCGTTACCTCGGCCGCGATCCGATCCACCGCAGACATCACCAGGGCGAGATCACCTTCAGCATCATCTACGCGTTCACCGAACGGTTCATGCTTCCGCTTTCGCACGATGAGGTGGTGCATGGCAAGGGTAGCCTGATGGCTCGCATGCCTGGCGACGAATGGCAGCGCTTCGCGAACCTTCGCCTTCTCTTCGCCTACATGTACGCCCATCCCGGGAAGAAGCTGTTGTACATGGGAAGCGAACTGGCGCAGCACAATGAATGGAACCACGATCGCAGCCTTGACTGGCATCTTTTGCAATTCGGGCCACACGCCGGGGTGCAGCATTTGATCCGTGAACTGAACGGGATCTATCAACGCGAGCCTGCATTGCATTCGATCGACCTCGATCCGCGCGGTTTCGAATGGATCGACTATCGCGATGAGCACAACAGTGTGATCAGCTTCCTGCGCCGCGGACATGGTGAGGATGAGATGATCCTGGTGGTCTGCAATTTCACTCCGGTGGTGCACCATCATTACCGCATGGGCGTGCCGCGTGCAGGGCGTTGGGAGCAGATCTTCACCAGCGATCACGGCCGTTTCGGTGGATCGGGCTTCGCGGAGAACGGTTCCCTGCACACGCAGAACGATCACCTTCACGGACGCGAACATGTGCTGGAATTGAAGCTTCCGCCATTAGGTGTGGTGTACTATAAGTACACGGTTGATCGCTGAGGGATCTTCTATCGATCCATCGCGGCCTTGAAGCCTTGCTCGCTGGAATGTATCCGGATGAGATCGCCCGTTCCTGAAAGATGCTTCGCGATCGAAATGGTGAGCTGGATGAATTCCGATACGACGAGCACATGAACACGGCGAAGCATCGCGCGGTTCAGCATGAAGAATCTGGTCCAGTCATCGCTCACATCCACGGAGATGGATCGGGCCTGTCGTGTGTCCACATAAAGTTCGATCGGCCCTTCGCGCTGCATGGCAAGCAGGATCTCATCAATCGTGCTCGAGCCGAACTGGCCCCGATCCGTGCCGTTAACGGTAACGATCAATTTACCCGGCCGCTGCCTTTCGTAGGCGAAGCTGCAGGATGGGTTGCGAAGGATCACTTTCCCACCGGGCAGGATCTCGCGCTCGATCGCTTCCACTTGCATGTTTGCGTGATCGTTGCAAGTTATGTGTGCGATCGACGAAAAGAAACTGCCGGAGGCACTGCCATATGGGCAGCATCCTCCGGCAGGGTTCGTTCCTCGGATGCGATCAGCCGATCACTTCGAGCTTCGGATAGCGCTGCTTCCAGAACTCGAGGGCCTTTTTGCTGGTAAGGGTGATGATCGTACGGGCATCCAAACGAACTTTGATCTCCTTCACACCTTCCTTGATCGGCTGGGTGAGTACGAGAGCTTTCTTTTTGCGAGGCATGTCTGTTTATGCGATTAGGTTGTATGTGATCCAGTTCAGAAGCTTGGCGATCAATGAATTGATCATTTGGCTATTTCGTGAACGACCATTGAGCGCACATAGTTTGCCGTTTTCCGGCGAATGAACTAATGTTTCACATAAATTAACTGGGAAAATAAACGTTAATGTCCTTGTGATTAGTTGAAAATCAAAGCATTACGCTTGTGCGTCAAGTTTCGAAAGAGTGCAGTTCAACGGCCTTTTTCACACGCTTCCTTTACGCGTGGCCAGCAATCTATCAGCCAGGCCGTGAATCGTTGAGATTCGGTTCGGAGCATTTCGTCCAAAGCATCGATCGTGATCGGGCGCCATTGCGCAACCTCTTCTGGATCAGGTGAAACTATAGCATCCGATCGGCCAAAGAACACGTGATCGAATTCGTGCTCGATCAGTCCATTGTCGAATTCAGCGCGGTAGATGAAGCTGAATTTGTGGTCCAGATCAGCTTCCAGACCCATTTCCTCCTTTAACCGGCGCTGCGCTGCCGCTTTGACAGGTTCACCCGGCCTTGGATGGCTGCAGCAGGTGTTGGTCCACAGACCGGCGCTGTGGTATTTTGTGAGCGCTCGCTGTTGAAGGAGCAGTTCGCCCTTTCCATTGAAGATGAACACGGAGAACGCGCGGTGCAGCAGGCCTTTTTCATGGACCTCCTGCTTGCCCATGGTGCCGATCTCTTCGTCGCGATCGTTCACTAGGACCAACGTTCCCTCTTGCATTTCTCTTTGATCGATGAGCGATCCATGGATAAAGTTCGGCAC
>JAEYYE010000019.1 GCA_023430945.1 Bacteroidota bacterium | reverse complement strand
GTGTGTACCACCATGTTCGCCACGTTGCGGTGCACGAAGATCTCTCCCGGCTTCGTATCCGTTACCTCGTTGGCGGGTACGCGGCTGTCGCTGCAACCGATCCAGAGGTATTTCGGCGTTTGCAGTTTCGCCAGTGTGGGAAAGAAATCCGGATCGTTGTCGATGATCCGTTTGGACCATCGCTTGTTGTTCTCGAGTAGTTCCTTGTATGAATCCTTCATCGTTCTTGGTTGTTCAAATTTCGTTGTTTCTTCGATCAATGTTTAGCCAGTTCGGCTTCATCGGCCATTTCCTGGGCCACTTTCTCCACTTCGCGTTGCGCATTCGGCACCGATCTGTCCTGTCTTCGTTTCCTGAAGCCGATCAATTCGAAGGTGATGCCGTTCTCCTTTCCGCTGGCGACCGCCGTCTCGATGATCTCCATCACATCAGGGTCCAGGTCGATCGTGCGCCGCGCATCGATCACCACGCGTGATCCCGGCGGAAGTTCGTTCAAGGTACGCCTGATCCCAGCCTTGTTGAGGAAGGTGACATCCTCGCTCAATTCGATGTGTATCGGCATGCCGCGCAGGTGCTTGCCCGGATCGAAATGGAACGGCACGCGATAGTTCTTGTAAAGGATGTGCATGATCGCCACCGCCATGCCGAGCCCTACGCCGGTGAGCAGATCGGTGAAGGCCACGCCCAGCACGGTCACCAGGAATGGAATGAATTGCATGATGCCCGCCTTCCACATCGATCGGTAGAGCGCTGGTTTGGAAAGTTTGAAGCCTACCGTGAGCAGGATCGCCGCAAGGCTCGCAAGCGGTATGAGCCGCAGCAGGTACGGAATGCTCAGCACGCTCACCAGCAACAAGGTGCCATGCAATATCGTGCTCAGTTTCGATCGGCCGCCGGATTGGATGTTGGCCGAACTGCGCACGATCACCTGTGTGATCGGAAGGCCGCCGAGTATCCCGCTCGTCATGTTACCGATGCCTTGTGCGAGCAGTTCCCGGTTCGCAGGCGTTGTTCGCCGCCATGGATCCATCTTGTCCGTTGCTTCCACGCAGAGCAATGTTTCCAGGCTCGCCACGATCGCGATCGTAAAGGCCACGGTCCACACTTTCATGTTTCCGATCGCGGTAAGATCCGGTGAAGGCAGAACGGATAGTCCGGTGATGTCAGGCAGATCCACGAAATGTCCGTTACCGATCGCCAGTGAAGGGAATTGCGCCAGCAGTTGTGCCGTCGCGACCCCAGCGATCACCGCGAGCAACGGTCCTGGCACCAGGCTCAAATACTTGCGATCGCGAACGAACGGCTTTTCCCAAAGGATCAGCAGCGACAGGCTTATCACCGTAACGATCACGGCACCCGGCGATATGAAATCAAGCATGTTCACCAGTTCGGAGAGCGTGTTCTGCTGATCGGCCTGCTGGAATGATTCATCACCGAAGGGATCCGCATCGTAGCCGAACGCATGCGGGATCAGTTTCAGGATGATGATCACCCCGATCCCCGCGAGCATTCCCTTGATCACGGAGCTGGGGAAATAGTAGGCGATGATGCCGGCGCGCAGCGCGCCCATGGCCACCTGCACCACGCCGGCCAGGATCACCGAGAGAAGAAAGATCTCGTACGACCCGAGATCGGTTATGGCAGTGAGCACGATGGCAGTAAGGCCAGCTGCGGGGCCGCTAACACCGAGCGGCGATCCGCCCACCATGCCCACCACGATACCACCCACCACGCCGGCCACCACGCCTGAGATGAGCGGGGCGCCCGATGCCAGGGCGATGCCAAGGCACAAGGGAAGAGCTACCAGAAAGACCACGACCGAAGCCGGCAGGTCCTGTTTCCACGACCGGAAAACCGAAGAACGTTCCATTGAATATGCTGAATGATGTTGAACAGATGCGTGAACGCGCTCCCGATCGTTCCGATCGGAAGGAGCAGGGGATCATTGGATCCCGATCTGGATCAACTCAGCACTTGGGGGGCGGCACGGCCACTTCGCCGTGGTCCACTTCATTGTAGGGATCTTCCAGCGCCAGGCCGGAAAGTCCCTGCAACGCATGATCGGCGCTGGTGTGCAGCGCTGTATGCCAGCCGATGGAGCAGGCATGTTTCACTTCCTCTTCCTCAGCAAGCGGGGCGGGCACCGAACCACATTCGTTCATCAATTGCACCACCGTGCGGGAGTTGGTCATCAACGGCATCATCACCAGCAGGCCGCCCAGCAGCACTGCCATCAACCGGATAGGGATGGACCTGATATGACCTGAGCGCTCGTTCACTGTGCGACTATCCGGGGCGAAATTATGAAAACACGGTACCAGGCCGTGTAAAGATGGATCTAAGATCTTGTTAAGACCTCGAACGCAGGCAGCTGTGGAAATGTTCCGGTACATGTCGATCCGCTTCTGGGCGAACGTGGATAATTTGCGCCCCATGAAAGGAAGGTTATTCTGTTCGTTACTCATTACATTCCTATCGATCCATGTGGAATCGCAGTACGCCGGGCCCGAAAGCGTGGAGTATGATCCCGCCGGCGATCGGTATTTCGTTAGCAACACGCAAAGCAGTTCGATCAAGGAGCTGGCGCAGGATGGTACCGTGGGCGAATTCGTTGCAAGCACGCCCAATGCTCCGTACGGGCT
>JAEYYE010000009.1 GCA_023430945.1 Bacteroidota bacterium | reverse complement strand
GGCCTTCTTCGTTCGATCCTACGATCGGTCAATGCTCGTTGATCTGTAGTGGAGCGATCGCGATGGATCCATTCTGGGTGACTTTGATGAAGTAGTGGCCTGCGGCGATCCCGCCGAGGGCCAGAGTGCTGCGTTGTGCATTCAACAGATCGGTGCGCACGATCCTGCCGGTAGCATCCAGTACTTCGATCGCCGCTGGATCGTTCCCGGGCAGCTCGATCGTGATCCGATCCGTGGCCGGGTTCGGGTAGATCGAAAGTTCCATCGTTCCGATCGGTGCGATCGCCGTGATCTGCTCGATCATCACTTCATAATCCTCCGTTTCACCGTAAGCGTAGGCGAAGCATGGATCGGTCGGTGAAGGCTCATCTTCGGCGTGGTAAACACCGCGTACCCGCATCGTAGTTGCACCGAGCTGCGCGGTGTTCGGTATGGTGAACGTGATCGAACCGGTCTCCATGGAAGCTTCCGTGGTGAACTCGCCAAGCTTTTCGGTCGCAGTGAATACGTCATCGCCGTCCATATCGATCCACGCAGCGAAATTGTCAGGGAAGTAATCACCGCCCTGGATGTTGATCTGGTATTCGCTTCCGCGGATCAAGGTGGTGCTCAGGTTGGTGTATGAAGTGTACGACGGGCCACCTTGCGATCCACTGTTCACGTTCACGATATCCTCCAAAGTGACCCCGTTGATGTAGTCGCCATCGCCGGTGCCGAATTGTGATCCGGGCACACATGGCCCGGTGGCCGTTCCTTCTTCAATGATGATCCCGTAATCCTCCGTTTCGCCGAAGGCATAGTTGAAGCACGGATCGGTGGGGGAAGGTTCACCTTCATTGTGATAGACGCCACGTACGCGCATCACAGTTGTACCAGGTGTTGCGTTCGCTGGAACAGTGAAGGTGATCACCTGGCTCTGGCCTGGTGATGCGTTGATGAACTCGCCCAGCTTCTCGGCCGGTTCAAACAGGCCATCCTGATCATGGTCGATCCACGCCGCGTAATGATCCGGTGCGTACTCACCGCTCTGGACCGTAAGGTTATGCGTACTGCCTTGCGCCAGCGTAGTGGACCACGTAGCTGTGAGATCGGAATAGGCCGGCGAAGTGATGCTCCCGCTGTTCGTGTTGTTGATGCTGCCGAGCGTTACGCCGTTGATGTAATCACCTTCAGCGGTGCCGACCTCCGAGGTTGGAATGCAGGTGCCGCCCGTGTTCGCAACGATCTCGATCCCGTAATCCTCCGTTTCGCCGTAGCCATAGTTGTAGCACGGATCGGAAGGGGATGGTTCACCCGTGTTGTGGTACACGCCGCGAATACGCATGAGGGTGCTTCCCAAAAGTGCTCCGGAAGGCACCGTGAAATCGATCGTTCCTGTCTGCAATGCCTGATCGGTGATGAACTCGCCCAGCTTCTCATTCGCTTCGAATTCGAGGTCCTGGTCATAATCGATCCAAGCGGCGTAATGATCGGGTTGATAATCGCCGCCCTGGATCGAAAGCGTGTGCGTGCTGCCCAGCGGGAGCGAAGTGGACCAAGTGCTGCTGAAGTCCGTGTACGTGGGTGCTGTAAGGCCACCGCTGTTCGTGTTGTTGATGCTGCCCAGCACCACGGCATTGATGTAATCGCCTTCCGCGGTACCGTTCGCCGAAGTGGGAATGCACAGATCGCCGGGCACTACGGTGCCGCAACCGCCGGATGCCAGAAGCCCCGATCGCACGCCGCTGAGGATCCCGCGCATGTACGCACGCTGCTGCGTGGTGAACATCACCGTGCAGTTGCTGTAATCCATGAAGTTCTCATATTGCGTGAGCACGCCGCATTTTTGGAGCGATGTGTTCGCGCATGAGAAGGTCGGTGTATCGGTTTGCGGTGTATCGGTGAAACCATCATCATCGCCGCAGCCATCCTCATCGGCCCAGGGATGTTCCAGGCCGAGATAGTGCCCGATCTCGTGCGTTGCCGTGCGCGATCCGGGTTGCAGGCCGTATTGGTAGTCCACGACCAGCCCATCGATCCCGGTGCCCACAACGCCTCCCACAGGCAGATAGGCATAACCCAGCGTGACCATTCCCCCGGTCGCTCCGCTGCTGATGTCGCAGATCCAGATGTTGAGGTATTGTGCAGGGTTCCATGGTGCGATCCCGTCGGGTGCCGATTTCATGTCATCGTACTCGGAATCCGGATCGAACCAGGTCTCGGTGGTGGAAGTGCGTGTGATACCCGTGGTGGGGTTGCCGGCCGGATCGAACTGTGCAAGGCAGAACTCGATCTCGGCATTCGCGATGCTTCCAGTGAAGGAAGGCCGAACGCCTGCAACATCCGGATTGCTCTGAGAGAAATCGGCGTTCATCTCGGCGATCATCGCGTTGATCGCCGAATTCGGGACGTTCTCGCTGCTGTTGTTATAAACGACATGGACAACTACAGGCACGGTAAGAACACTTCCACGCGCGGCATCCTGCACACGTGGCAGGGCGTTGTGAAGGTTGGTGGGAAGCCCTTGATCCTGTAAGAGCCGCTGACTGATCGTATGGGCTTTGCAGCGATCGGGATGATCGGTGTTCTGTGCATGGGCAAGGCCTGCAACGAACACACAAATGGCTAGAATTTGGTGGCGCAACATGGGGCCGAAAGTATCCGGCGGCATCATCCGCGATCGGCCGGACAGGTCTTTTTGTGAACAGGATGTTGACCGTCTACGATCGGCTTACGACCGCTTCCGATCGGCAGAGCGAAGCGATCGCCAAAGTTGGATCCGGAGTTCCGAAAACACTGTTGCCGGCGACGAGCACATCAGCGCCCGTCGCGATCAATCTGGAATGGTTCTCGATACCAACACCACCATCGATCTCGATCAACGAATTCGATCCGTGTTGCTGCCGCAATTGCTTCAGAAATGTGATCTTTCTGTACGTGTTCGGAATGAATTTCTGTCCGCCGAAACCCGGATTCACGCTCATCAAACAGATCAGATCGATATCAGCAAGAACATCTTCCAGAACTGTTACAGGCGTATGCGGATTCAATGCAACGCCTGCTTTCATGCCTGCCGCCTTGATCGATTGGATCGTACGGTGCAGGTGCGTGCACGCTTCGTAATGAACGGTAAGTACATCGGCACCCGCGTCGCGAAAAGCGTTCACGTACTTGTCCGGCTCCACGATCATCAAATGCACATCGAACGTCTTCCGTGTGTATTTGCGGATCGCCTTGATCACCGGCAGCCCGAAGCTGATGTTGGGCACGAACACGCCATCCATCACATCCAGGTGAAGCCATTGCGCTTCGCTCTCATCCACCAGTTGCACGGCGCTTTTCAGATCGGCGAAATCGGCGGAAAGCAGGGAAGGGGCGAGGATGTGCGGCATCGATCGGGAATAGGTTGTAAAGATAGCCGCTCCGGAAATGACGAACGGCGCACAGATCCTGTGCACCGCCGCCGAAATGACCCGGGAAAAGACCCTAACCCAGGTATGCTTTCAGCACAACACTGCGGCTGGTATGTTTCAATCGCTTGATCGCTTTTTCCTTGATCTGGCGCACGCGTTCGCGCGTCAGGTCGAACTTCTGGCCGATCTCCTCCAGCGTGTGCGGTTGATTTCCGTTCAGTCCGAAGTAGAACCGGATCACATCCGCCTCACGACCCGAAAGCGATACCAGCGATCGTTCGATCTCGTTGCGCAAACTGTCGGTCATAAGCGTTTCCAGCGGACTTGGCTGTTCTGCGTTCTGCATCACGTCCATCATTGTTCCGCTATCGTCGCCTTCACGCAAAGGCGCGTCCATGCTCACATGGCGGCCGGTGTTGCTCATGCTGGTCTTCACTTCATCCAGCGTCATCTCCAGCAGATCGGCAAGTTCGTTCGCTGTCGGTGGCCTTTCATGTTCCTGCTCCAGCTTCGCGAACGCCTTGTTGATCTTGTTGATCGAGCCGATCTTGTTCAGCGGAAGCCTTACGATCCGTGCCTGTTCGGCGAGACTTTGCAGGATCTGCTGGCGGATCCACCACACCGCATAACTGATGAACTTGAAGCCGCGTGTTTCATCGAATCGCTTCGCAGCCTTGATCAAACCGAGATTCCCTTCACTGATCAGATCGGGAAGGCTCAGGCCTTGTCCTTGGTATTGCTTCGCCACGGATACAACGAACCGCAGATTGGCTTTCGCCAGTTTTTCCAAGGCTTCATCGTCGCCCTGTTTGATCTTCACGGCAAGCTCCACTTCCTCTTCGGCAGTGATCAACTTCACCCGCCCGATCTCCTGGAGGTATTTATCCAAAGAAGGGGTGTCCCTATTCGTCACCTGTTTGGTGATCTTCAACTGCCGCATTCTTGCCATTTCGCGCTCTGTGTTTTTAAGCGAAGAGTGCCGGTTGAACGCGGGGGCTTAGTTGAAGGTTACCGGTGGGGTGGTTGTCCGTTGATAGTTGTCAGTTGTAGGGCTGGATCTACCGGAGTGGGATCGGCCTTCAGCGATCGAGGGATCTAATGGAAAGCATGACGCTCAAGAAAAGAGATCAGGTTAATCGAAGGACTCCTGACAACCGACAACCGACAACTGATCACGGTAATGAGGGCGTGCCCCGCCTGATCCTGAATGGTGCTGCGCCCGCCAAAGCCTTGGCGAAGGCGGGTCGCGCTTTCCGCTGCAAAGCCGCACTCGTCGTACCTCCTCGCTTGCGGGTTTTCCGCTTCTATCGCTCACGCGGATCTCGTTCAAACGATTGCACCGCCATGGATCCGAATAGATCCATGGCGGTGCGATCGATGTTTCCTTCTTACTCTATCGCGCTACCACGAAAGACAACCTATACTGACCGCCAGTGGCCACCACTTGTACGAAATACGATCCAGCAGGCAGATCGGTCGTGTTCAATGTATATGGATCGGTCAGTGGCCTTGATGTTTGCCACAACTTTCCGGAAAGGTCGTAAACTGTTACATGGGCATCAGTCGGTAGGCCGGTAAGAACAATATGGTCCTTTGCAGGATTGGGCATTAGCTGTGCAGTGGCGAAGAGGGCATTGTCCTGCACGGCGGTGTTCCCATCCAAAAAACGCATTACCGTGGCTTTGAAAGTATGGTCGGGGTCCTTGAAAGCTATATGAGGTATGCCTGCCTGGTCTACGGCGATGCTTAGTTCGCTGGTCATACTTGCGGTGAACCCTGCATCGCCGACCAATTGCCAGTTGCCGTTATTGTACTTCTTCACGGTGGTACGGCTGGATAGATCGGTGTCGGTATAAGCCAGGTAGATGGTTCCGTTGGTGTGCATGGCCATGCCGAGACGATCCGGCGATTCATCGCCGGTCGTGGCTGCCGATCCAACCTGGGTCCAAGCGTCATTGTCGAACTTCTTCACCTTCGCATGGAAGTCGTCGCCCGCATCGTTAAAGGCGATATGGGGAACATCGTTGGCGTCGATAGCAAGATCGGTGATGCGTGCATTGTAAAGATCTGCGAGGTTGCCAACGGCTTCCCAAGCGCCGTTCACAAAACGATCCACACTGCATCCTGCGCTGTTCCCGTGGTACGCCACATAAGGGACATTTTCGCTGTTCATTGCGAGGGTGATATCAGATGCCGTGATCGCAGAGAACCCTTCGGCTCCAAGACCGATCCAATCCCCATTCTCGAACTTCTTCACCGAAACGTGGTTGCCTTGTGATCCATCAGTGAAGGCCACGTAAGGCGTATCATCAGAACCAAAGGCGAGGCTCGGGTTGGCGCCATCAACAGCGGATGGGCCGTTCGTGCCAACACGGATCCATGTGCTGCCTTCCAGCTTCATTACCGTAATGCGGTTTCCGTTGGCAAGATCCCGAAAAGCAACATATGGTACTCCTGCATGATCGTAGCGGATCGTAGGGTCCATCGGCTGGCCATCGGTGAATCCTGCGTTGCCCAATACCTGCCACGTAGTGCCGGTGTAGTGCATTGCGGAAAGCTTGAAAGCACTTGTCCAGTCACCGAATACGATCGATGGAAATTGGTCCGGAGCGATGGTCATATCGGGATATTCCACCATGCCGGCACTGAATCCCGGTGAGCCTACAGGTAGCCATTGGGCCTCGGTTGGTACCGTCGACAGGATCACGAAGGCTAATGTTGTGAGAAGCGGGGAGTAGAGAAAGTTCATGCGGTTGTTCTTCGGTTATCTAAAGTGTAAGGGAAATGGTTTCGTTCCGGGGAGGAAAGTTTGTTGATCGGAAAGATCGCTTATCCATTTGGAGAGATGTTTTTTACACAACCCGCGCTGAACATTCCAAACGATCATTATATCCCAGTAACAAAACGAAGAAAGCCGCCCTCGCAGGCGGCTTTC
>JAEYYE010000317.1 GCA_023430945.1 Bacteroidota bacterium | reverse complement strand
CTCTGGTGCGATCGACGCGATCGCTCGCGAGACCGCCTGCCGATCGCGGATGTCCTGAACGAGGAAACGCTCACCGGGGATGGGCACAAGTTCGCGGCGGCCGAACGAAAGATCATCGATCACGAACACCTCCTCACCGTTGCGCAGAAGATGCCCGATCAACGCCGATCCGATGAATCCGGCCCCACCGGTAACGAGCACCCTCCTTCCCATGCCGCGAAATTAGGGAGAACCGCGATCGTGGCGGAAAAGCACCCGGGCGATCCATCTACCTTCGCGCCGGATCGATGAAGGTATCGGTGATCATACCATGCTTCAATGTGGAGCTCTACGTGGCTCGCGCAGTTGAAAGTGCGTTGCGACAAACGCATGACGATCTGGAGATCATTTGTGTGGACGATGGAAGTTCCGATGGAACACCACACCTATTGCGCCAACTGCAGAATTCCGATCCGCAGCGGATCACCGTGATCACCGGACCGAACCGCGGTGCCTGTGCTGCACGGAATGCCGGGCTGGCGCGGGCGCAGGGGATTTATCTGCAATTCCTCGATGCCGATGATGTGATCCTGCCTGAAAAGATCGCGCACCAGGTAAGGCTCGCAGACCGATCCGCGCAGCTTGATCTGATCATCGGAAGTTCGCGTACGATCGGACCGGACGGGAATGTCGTAAGAACGGTGGAACAGGAAGTTGCCGGACGCGATCCCTGGTTCGACCTGATGGCGCACCGCATGAGCATCACCTCCACCAACCTGTGGTCGCGGGCTGCAGTGCAGGCGGCTGGCGGCTGGAACGAGAACCTCGGGAGCAGCCAGGAATACGACCTGATGTTCAGGATGCTGAAGAACGGCGCCGGTGTGATCTACGATGATCGGATCCTCACCGAGATCCATCAGCGTACGGGCGGAAGCATTTCGCAGACGAACATCGATCGCAATTGGATCCGCTCCGTGGAGTTACGGGAGCAGATCCTCGCCCACCTGATCGCCAACGGGGATCGCCGGGATCTGCGCCCATTCCACCAGGTGTTGTTCGATGATATCCGCACGTTGTACCTGCACGCGCCGGAAAAAGCGATCGAGCTGTATGATCGCATGATCCCGAAGGATTTTCAACCGCAAAGGTCCACGGCTACCGGAGCGATCTATCTCTTGCTGCACCGCCTGTTCGGCTTCAAGCTGGCGAACCGGCTGCGTCAGTTGTTCGCGTGATCAACCCGTGATCGCCCGGTAGATCATCATGTTGATCCCGGGGATCCTCACCGGCATCAGGTTGTAGAGACGCGCGAGGCGGAAGAGCGCCTTTGCCGTCGGCCCCATTTCATCCTGCACCTTGGGACTGAACAATTTTCCTTCCAGCGCATCGAACTCCTTGCGGCCGATCACCTTGTTCTTGAAGTTCAACAAGATCTGCAGATACGTCTGGTAGATGATCCCCAGGATCATGGATCGTTTTCCACGCGCGGTGGCCTCTTCCAGGAACTTCGAATGATAGCTGAGCGAGCTTTCCGCGAATCCATCCAGCAATTCGTACGGCCGCAACACCTTGCGTTCCTCCGAGATCCGGTAGAAACAATCCGGCTCGCCGATCACCGTTCGGTAGCGCACGCCGGGCTCCAGCAAGGCCCGCGTATGGAATTCAACGTCCTGGTGGCGCTTGAACGACTCATCGAAACCGCCGATCCTTTGGATGAAACCGCGTTTCCAGATCGGTTGCATCACCGACCAGGGCAGTTTATGGCGGAAGAAATCGGCAAGCGGGTCCCTCGAAGATGGGATCCACCGATGCGTGCTGTCGCCTTTGCTTCCCTTGAAGACCTCCATGGTGAACACGCACAGGTCCAGATCCTCCCGATCGATCACCGCCAGCCTGTTGCGCAAGCAATCCTCACCCAGCAGATCATCGGCATCCAGAAAGATCACGTACTCCCCTTCCGCCAGCTCGATCCCCTTGTTGCGGCAATGGTTCGCGCCACGGTTCGCCGCAAGGAAATGCGTCCGTATCCTCGGTTCTTCAGCAGCGATCGATGCGATCATCTCCTGCGTTCCATCGGTGGAAGCATCATCCACGAAGAGCAATTCCCAGTTCGGATAGGTCTGCGCCTTCACCGATCCGATCATTTCGGCCAGGTAACGCTTCTTGTTGAAGGAAGGAACCACGATGGAGATCAGCGGTGAACCCTCGGCGCGCTTCACCCTTTCACTTCCCGATCTCTGAAGTATGGTGCGGTATTCCTGTTGATATGCCTTCTTCGTGAACATTTCCTTCGACAGCTCTTTCAATCTCACACGTTCCTTCCCTGAAGGTCTTTCGATCACGGGCACCACATGTTCCTCGTGGACCCAGCCCGCCTGGTAACGCCGCACGAATTCGCCCAGATCGCCGATGTGCGGCGAGATCAGCACCGGCAGCCCGGCATTGAGGTATTCTGCGAACTTGGTGGGCGATGCCACTTCGTTGGTGACCGATCGCGAGCGCACAAGCAGGCCCACATCGCACGCGGCGAGCGCTGCATGCACTTCTTCATGCGGGATCCAGCGTTGCACGACCCGGCCGGGATAACGCGTGGCCAGATGATCGATATAACTATCGCGCCCGCTCAGGAAGAGCACACGCGTGGATGGATCCCTGAAGAGGATGCCATCGAGCACTTTCGCCAGCAGGTCCAGCGATTGCCAGCCGCCTGTTCCACCGGAATACACCAGCACCAGATCGGATGGATCCCAGCCGAGCGAGCGGCGGAAGGCGGCCGGATCATTCGCCTTTTCCTTCCGATCGGAACCGAGGGTACAGGGGATCACCACATGATCGTTGCGATCGTAACCATAGCGTTCACGCCAATGGGCTACCAGAGCCTCGCTCACGGCCAGCCTGAAATCCGATCGATGCACGGCATCGGCCTCGAGCTGCTGGCATTGTGCGATCAGGTCATCATCGTCGATGATCCGGTATTCCTGCCACTCCACGCCATACGCTCCGCGTCCATCGAAACACACACGCTGCACCAGCTTCTTCCCGCGCAGGCGAAGCGCGATCGCATTGGCGAAAATGCCGCGCGCAATGATGCCTCGGGGTCGCGTAAAGAATGCGATCGCACCGAGCCACAACCAATTGATGCGCCAGTTCTGCACGCGCGGCACCATGGGCACGACCCACGCGCCGGGGCTGTGTTCGCGAATGGTGCGCAACGAACGGAAATAGCCGCGCATGGAGACCATCGCCACCAGGCGCACGCGCTCATCGCCGATCGAATTCAGGTATGCCACCACATCGGTCACCTGGCTCCAATAGACGCCCGAGGGCTGATCGTTGTATGTGACGTAGAGGATCAAATCACCCGGCGAAGCACTTCCAGCACGCGTTCGGTCGCGTGGCCGTCCCAAAGTTGGGGGATCGTTCCTTTCGGCCACAGGCCATCGCGGATCCGCCCGATCGCTTCCGCGATCGCCTTGGGGTCCAGCGGCATCAGCCGGTTCGTGCCTTCGGTAACGGTGACAGGCCTTTCCGTATTCGCACGCAGCGTGATGCACGGCACCTGCCGGAAGGTGGTCTCCTCCTGCACGCCGCCGCTATCCGTGATCACGCAGGAACTGGTGGAAAGCAGCTTCTGGAACGAGAAGTGATCCAGTGGCGCGATCGTCCTGATCCGTTCGTTCGAAGCCAGGCGATCGAGAAGTCCGAAGTTCTCAAGTTGCCTGCGCGTACGCGGATGCATCGGATGGATCACAGTGGTCTCTGCGGACACCGTTTCGAGCACCTCGAGCATTTTCTCCAGTCCCTCGCGCCGATCCACCGTGGCCGGCCGGTGCATGGTCACCAATATATGTCCACCGCGATCGAGCCCAAGTTCCTGCAGGATCGGTGATCCTTCGATCCGGTCCGCGAATGCGACCAACGCATCGATCATGGTGTTCCCGACCAGATGGATCTTTTCCGCAGCGATCCCTTCGCGTTGAAGATTCAGCCGGCCGCTTTCCTCCGTAACGAAATGCAGATCCGCGATGCGATCCACGAGTATCCTGTTCACTTCCTCCGGCATCGACAGGTCGAAACTGCGCAACCCGCTTTCAAGATGCGCGAGCCTGATCCCGTTGCGGTTCGCTGCCAGCGCGCCCGCCAGCGTACTGTCCACATCGCCAACCACCATCACCAGATCGGGCTTCACTTCACTCATGCACCGATCCAACTGGATCAGCATCTGTCCCAGGCGGGCGACCGGTGTGTTTTCCGCGATCTGCAGGAAATGATCGGGCCGCGTGCCGAACTGCTCGAAGAAAACGTCCGTCATCTCCGCTGCGGAATGCTGGCCGGTATGCACCAGCTCGATCCGCAGATCCGGTGAGCGTTCGATGGCGATGGCCTTCAGGCGCGCGACCTTCACAAAGTTCGGCCGGGCACCCACCACCACCAGGATCTTCTTCATCGCTTGGAAGGTTCACACGCGGCGTGCACGCGAGAATTTCGATCGATCGGGACGCAGATCAAGGGTTCTGATCATGTAGTACAATCTCGCAAAACTGAATTCGCCTTTCAACCTGAGGTATTCCCAGACCGGACCGGGACCGAAAGGTGGCAAAAAATAGAAAAGCTCTGTCCATGCCGCCGCCAGCCTTGCATCGAATTCCTTTTTCGCGAAGATCCTGTTCCTGTCATTCCACTCCTTCAGGTAACCCAGCCAGCCATGGAACTTTCGGATCGCGGCAGCATCGGGCGGATCGTGGAAATGTTTCACGATCATGGCATGCAGGTGCAATTCCTCCGTGGTGGGCGTTGGCAGCGCGAAGGCCTTGAACGCCGCGCGGAAGAGCAGATGCATATCATCCGTATCTCGGCCGGACGAGATCCCGCCTTCGCGGTAGGTGACCAGGATCTCCGGCAGGTTCGCGAATTCCGTATGCGGAAAAAGCCGGAGCAGAAGCAACCAATCCTCCCCATACCTGGGCCAATGTGCTTCATACTTCACCCCGTGCCTCACCAGCACTTCGCGCCGCAGGATCATGGAAGGTTGGAGCACCGGCACGATGAAGATCGAGGCGGCGCGGCAGGCCCGATCGGTGAGCGGTGGCATCATCAACGAACGGTTGTTCAACCGCTGCATCGCCGTGCCGGAGACGCCGACCGAAGGATGCCGGTCCATGAAGGCGATCTGTTCCGCAAAACGTTCCGGATGCTGGATATCATCGGCATCCACGCGAACGATGTATTCGCCTTGCGCAGTATCGTGACCCGCCTGCGCGGCCAGTCCCGGTCCGCTGTTGCGTTCCATCTGGATCACCTTCAGCCGCGGATCGGTGTACGATCGGAGGATCTCCATACTCTCATCCGTGCTGCGATCATCCACGGCGATCACTTCGATGTCGGTGAAGGTCTGCGCCAGTACGCTGTCCATGCATTCCTTCAGGAACGGCGCCTTGTTGTAAACCGGGATCACCACGCTCGCCTTCATCCGAAGAGATGTTCCCATTTGCGGCTCGCGCGGAAAAGCAGCCAGTTGCGCGGTGCGAGCTGATCGTACAACGCGGCCACGATCTCCTGCCCATCGATCGCGATCAGTTCGGCCCGATCCACGATCGGAAGCAGCGCCTTCATCATAAGGAACTGCCGTTCGTTGTAGATCCGCTTGTTCCACTTCAGCAGGAATGCGAGCGTCATCTCCCGCACCAGTCCATGGTTCCCGGCGGAAACATCCATCGGTCGCAAGCCCTGCGGAAGTTCATGGCCGATCGCAAGGATCGCAGCAAGCTCCTTTTCTCCATTGATCGTACACGCGCTGTGAAGGATGGCCGCCTGCTCGGCGATGAATGGATCGAGCCCCTGGCCTGTCTTGCTCATTTCATGCATGCGGAAATCCGCGATCGGGAACCCATCGATCCCGATCCGATCCGTACCGAAGAGGAAAAGGGTGCGCCACCAAAGTTCAAGGTCCATCACGTGGTGCAGCGCTGGATCGACGCCACCGGCGGCCTTCACGGCGCTCATGCGATAGAAGGTGGATTGCTGGTTGATGCACGGACGCGTGAAGAGCCGCTTCCGGTCCTTTGGATCGTTGCCCTTCGCGTGCACCCGCGATCCATCGGCGTTGAGGATGATCCGTCCGCCTTCGTAGATCAACAGATCGGGATCCTGTGCGAACACTTCACCGATGTGGGAAAGTGAACCCGGCAACATCAGATCATCACTATTGATCCAGCCGAAGATCTCGCCATCTGCATGACGCAACCCCTTGTTCAGCGCATCGCTCTGGCCTGCGTCACGCTCGCTGCGCCACCAACTGATACGATCGGAAAAGCGCTCGATGATCTCTTTCGACCCATCGGTGCTTCCGCCATCGGCCACGAGATGATCGAGGTGCGGATACCCTTGATCATGCACCGAGCGCAAACATTCCTCCAGGTATTGCGCCTGCTGGAAGCTGGGCGTGATCAAGGAGATGCGCGGTGGACTGGACATTGGATCGGCAGCAGCGACTTACTTGACAACGCGCTCGAGCACCGAACGCAATTTAGCGATCTGCCCCTGCAGGGGAAAATCACGCATGGCGGTTTCCCGGCCGCTCCGGCCAAGGGCGGCAGCAAATTCAGGTTCGGCGATCACCCGCAACATGTTCGACGCCATGGTGTCGATATCGAGCTCATCGCACAAGAGCCCGTTCACTTCGTGTTGCACCACATCGGGAATGCCGGCGTGGCGCGTGGCGATCACAGGAACACCGCTGGCCAGCGCTTCAAGGACAGCTACCGGCGTGCCTTCGGAATCGCCATCCATCGCCGTAACGCTATGTTGAACGAATGCAGTGCACATGTGAAGCGATCCAGCTACTTGATCGTGATCCCTTGCTCCGGTAAGATCGACACTTCCCGATAGGCCCAACGCCTTCACGAGCTGCACGCACGCTCCCCAAAGCCTGCCATCACCGATCATGGTGAGCCGTGCATCAGGCACTTTCTGCAGGACCTTCGCGAAAGCCAGGATCATAAGGTGTGGCGCTTTCTTCTCCACAAATCGGCCAATGGCAAGAAAGTGCGGCGCTTGAGCGGGCTTTCTGTTCCCATCAAAACGATCCATGTCCACACCGTAACAAATGTGGAAGGTGCGATCCCTGGGTGATCCCAAGGCGAGCAGATGTTCATGCATATGGCGGCTCACTGCAATGATCGCCGCTGCCGATCGGAAAAGTCCGGCATACTTTCCGTAACGCTCCAGGTATTTATGGCCATGCGCATCGATCCCATGGAAGTGCGCCACCAGTGGCACGTTCGCTTTCGCACACGGTGCGATCATCTCCGCCGCCTGGTACCCGAATTCCGCGAGTACGACATCGGCTTTGCTCCTTCGCAATTCCTTCGTGATGCGCTGTACATGTTCGGCGTGCAGATCGCGTCCACGCATTCTTCCCATCAACGCATCGTTCAATCTTCCAAAGCCAGCTTCATGAAGCAGTATCCTGTCTCCCGCACGCCTCGGCGGAAAACCATCCCACAGATACAACACTACATCATTCAAATGATCCAGGTGAGCCTGCACGAACGTCTCCGGAGAATAGCCCGGATAAGCCACCGCGATCCGCAATGCGCGCTCCCTTCCGTTCACTGCGGTCTATAGGCAATGGCCCAAAGGCCGGTGATCATCGGCTTGCTCATCACATCAGGCATGTGATCGCGCTTGATGAACCATCGCACTATCGGGAGCGTGAGCGCACTAAGCACCTGCCGTTTGCGATGACCCATCGGTGCACGCATCACATAGAGCCCGATCATTTGCGCGAGGCTCGCATCCCAGCCGCCCATCGGTTCCGATCGCACCTGTGTGAACCCGGCATCCTTCAGCAGCCGGTCCATGGCGAAGGGTGTGTAACGGTATTCGTCGTACGGCACATCGTGCAGGGGCCACAGGAACGGAACGGTGAGAAAGAAAATGCCGCCTGGCCGCAACACACGCCAGATCTCCTTCAACACCATCGCTGGATCGGGGCAATGCTCGAGCACTTCCGTGGCCATCGCGGAATCGATCGAAGCATCTTCCAGGGGGATCCGCGCTCCGTTCCAGGTGATGTCCGGCAGAACCCGGCTGTAGGCCGGATCCACCGCCTGTTCCAGGTCCAGGCCGATGTATCGCTGCACGCCCGGCTGCGACAGGATCAGTTCGCGGTAGGGTTGTTTGCCGCAGCCCACATCGAGGAATTCGCCCTTGAAATGCGGCAGCGCTTTGCGCAGGGCCGTTTCGATCTGCGTACGCGCGATGTAGATATCCTGGGTGTCGCGCTGCAACGGCATTCCCAGATATATGCTGCTCGGATGTACGCTCATTCCTGTTCTTCGCCGATCTCCATAAGGAGCTAGGGCGACGCGAAGTTCATCAATTACAGAAGAATGCGGCAAGTGCGGGTGATCGGGCGATCACACCAACTCCATGTACAACCGATGAACGTCCTGCGATCGGGCCTGCACAGAGAAGCGATCGCCCAGCGTCCGGAAGGCCTCCTCCCCCATTTCCGATCGCAGCTGCGGCTGTTGCAGCATCCTCATCATGGCGGCGGCAAGCTCTTCCGGTGTGTGATAGAGAAAACCCGTGCGGCCGTGCTGGATCAATTCCGGTGTCGCGCCTGAAGCATGGCCGATCACCGGCACGCGGTGGAACATCGCTTCGATCGTGACGCGGCCCAGCGCTTCGTGCCGACTGCAATTCAGGAGAACATCGGTCCTTTCGTAAAGCCGATCGGGATCGTTCACGAAACCGGCGAACTCCACCGCATTCGCGATCCCGAGGGAATCCACACGTGCCCGGATCTCTTTGGCATTCCCCGAACCTGCGATCAACAGTTTGACCTGCGGTGCCCTTTCCTTCACTTCGGCGAATGCCTCGATCGCTTCGATCTGGCCCTTGCTTTTGTGGAAATAACCGATCAAGGTGAAAGTGAAGGGATCACCGGCGAATCGGGGTTTCCGATCCATTCGCTGGCGATACGCTTCATCGCTGATGATGCCGTTGTGGATCACCACGCAGTTCTTCAACCCACCAAGCTCCTGCTTCACCGCATCGCTGATGGCGATCACCCGATCGGCCTTCAGCAGCGCACGGCGGAAGCCGCTGAAGCCGACATCCGGATGCAGTCCGTAATGCTTGAAGACCAGTTCGCGGACGTGCCAGACCAGCGGCAACTTCAGCTTTTGTTGAAGCAGATGCCCGATGCCGATCACGCTGGAATTCACGTGCAACACTTCGATCCGCCTTTCTCGAATAAGTTGGGCCAGCCGGGGAACAAGGGCCTTGTCCTTCCGCAGCCGTTCGCGTGAAGCCTTGCGATAACCCAGCCATTGCACCAACCTGTGATGCGGGCGGCCCATGTACACGCGTTTCGCCATCCACATGGAGAACGGCACGATCGCTTGGTCGATCCCCAGCTGCTTCAACCGATCGGTGAGCGGACCTTCGGCCGCGCAGATCACGAAGGGTTCTACCAGGCCACGATCGCGAAGTTCCACGACCAGATCCAGCAGCGATCGGTTGGCGCCGTAGAGATCGGCGTAATGCGTGAAATAGGCCACCCGGATCTTTCGGCCATTCATGCGGAAGCGCCGCTCAGGCGGGAATAGATCCTTTCCGGCAGCGGCCAGTACGCCCTGAAGAAATTGCGCAGCGTGGTGGTGGCGTTCCAGCCGAACGCGCCGCGATCCCGCTTGATCAGCGGGAACACGTAGCGGGCAAGCTCCCGGTTGTTGGTGTGCACCGCCTCGTGCCAGGCCAGATCCAACGCTTTCCTGTGCCGGGCCGCGATCACGTCGCTGTACTTGTGATCGCTGAGCTGGTCCATGAAGGGAAGGGTGCGAAGATGGATGTCCAATTTATGTACGGCGCTTCGCATGGAATAGGCACCGCCCGGATGCACGACCCTCACACCGGTGCGCTCCGGCTGGTAGATGAAGTGGCCGAAATTGCTGAGATAAGCGAACAACAAGGTATCCCCGACCGGTGCGGTGCGTAGCGCTGCATAGATCGGCTCCATGTCCATATTGCGGAACACGAACGTGCATGTGGGGATCCCCTGGCCGGTGATGATCTCCTTCTGACCGATCGTGGGGCTCTTCGGCGATGTCGCATAACCGGCATCCATGTAGGGGGTGCGTTCGCCGTTCGTCTCGTTGTACGCGTCGGTGAAACAGGCGATAGCCTGCGGATCGGCCTCCAGGACATCGATCTGCCGCTGCAATTTGTGCGGATCGATCCAATGATCGTCGCCCTCGCACAAAGCGATGTATCTCCCTTTGGCTGCCGTGTACAAGGTTCTTGTCACCCGGCCACCTCCCAGTTTCTTCTGATTCTGTACCTGATAGATACCTCTGATGACTTCCGGATGGCGGTCCTGATATCCGCGGATGATCTCTGCGGAACGATCGGTGCTCGCATCATCATGTACCACTATCTCGATCGGAAAGGAGATCTGTTGATGCAGGAATCCATCCAGGGCCTTTCTTATGAAACGCTCGTGGTTGTAGGACATGCACAGGATGCTGACCAACGGCCCAACATCCGATCCGATCGGTCCATCATCGATCATGCCACAGCTGTTCGGATCCGTGAGGCCAGATCATCGAATGATCTCCCAAGGCTCAACGTCATGAATTTGGAATAGGCCTTCAAGACCGAAGTATCCTTTCTTTCATTCTCCAGCTTCATTAGCATCTCATACGTCCTTGAAAGGTCCTTCTCCAAGAAGTCCAACCTGAATTGATGACCGAACAGATCCTGCAGCTTGGTTCCCTGCCATTTGTTGATGATGGCTGCAGGAACACCGGCTGCGAGCGCTGTGATAGCCGTGTGCAAGCTCGATGAAAGCACGATCCGTGCGTTCACCATCAGATCGGCCATTTCAAGGATATCCAGATCGTTCGGAAGCACCTCCAATTCTCCTTTGGACCGTGCTGCGATCATGCGGAGGTAACGTACATCCTCCCACGCGTGGATCACGGGTAGAAGAAAGACCCTCACTCCATGGCGGCGCTGATAGTCGCACAACTGATCGGCAACGATCCCGGCCTCCTCTTCCGTAATGTTGTTCACCTGATAGATGGCATATTCCCTTTCACCGTGCGTGTGTTCGGTGAACAACCGGCCTTTCGATCCGCCATGTTCAAGGTATTTCGGAAAAAGCCAGCCGAGATCGGGCGTAGTGGTGATCCGGGGATCATAGAAGTTCAGAGCACCTTGTTCCAGGATCTTCTTGGACAGAACCCCACGCACTGATAGAAGATCCAGCCCTTCGATCGCCTTCCTCAATTTCAGTTCGTCCAACCTGTCCTCGAACGGGCGCACGCCCACGGAGATCCACGCCTTGAACGGAACCTCCAGATCCACCCAATCCCACACCGTATCGGAAGGAAGCGCACTTTCCACTTCGGCGCCGATCTTGGCATACACCGGTCCCCATGTACGCTCATCAAAGAAGTGCACGACCTCGCCTCCTGCAAGGATCAGCGCATCATACTTCCCTTCGATCTTTTCCCGTGCATACGCCTTGTACTGTACACCACCGATATCCGCGTTGGTCGGTGAGTACATGTCGATCCGCACATCCGCCAGGCGCGACCGCATCTCCATATTGAAAACGTGCGCGAAGAGGATGTCACCATAATTATTGATGTCACCGAAAGAGAACATCGCGATCTTCAAATCTGCCATACCTGTTCGCTATCCATGATTGAGTGAAGGAACCGTGTCCACATCGAATACGGGGATCCCATGCTTATCGCGCACCTCTTCGCGTTCCTTGTACCAGTTATCTATGAAGATCGCACCTGCGGGATCGATATGGTCCGCTTTGCGATCGGCCATTGGAACATGCACGATCGACTCGAACAACTCAGGAGCAATGCGATGCCGCCTCAATGTTTCATGAACATCGAATTCATGCTTGGTGATCAGATGCACTTGCTTACCTGCATCCACACATTGATAGACGAGTGAGATCACATCCTTATTCACCTTCCCATCAATGATCAAAGTATCATCCAGATCAAGATAGATCTTGTTATAGGTGAAGGCATACTTATACCGATTCTGCGTAGATCGGAAGAGTTCCACATCATATGTGTTCTCATTGATCTTCACGTCCATATCCAACGCATCGAAGACGGAAAGCAACGGCAGGTTCACCCCCTTGTGCCGGAAATATCCCATTGTACTGGCCGCACGCGCTGCGACTTCCAACAACTTCAATCGCCCTTCAGCATCTTCCTTCACCTGGAAGAACCAAAGTCCGCGGAATTTGATCCTCTCATTGATCTCCGCTGCGATCCGATCGAAAGCTTCGCGTTCCTTAACGGACCTAGCACGAAAGGACATGCCCATACGCATCTCGACGCGTTCACGCGCACCTGCGAAGAGCAATTTACCATGGCGATCAGTGAAACAGTCGATCGTGTATTCCTTTCCAGGCAGGTATTCAACGAAAACAAGATCCCTGTGCTGCTCCTTCAATTCCGAATGCTGTGCACGATCGACAACGTAATGCGTACCGCGCGAACCCTCACCGACATCGGGTTTGGCGAAAATGGGATAAACGATCCCGCTGTCCAGATCATCATATACCTGCGGACAGGACCCCAGATCCCTCAATGCTTCGTACATGAGCCGCTTATGGCGGCAGATCTTCATCGTCCTGTGTTCCGATAACACCAGTTTGCACTTCAACCGATCCACCACGGATGAAAGGAAAAGGCCGACCGAATCATATGTGGTGAAGATCAGATCGATCTGGTTGCGATCTACAAGATGGTTCAATGCTTCAACGAAACCTTCTTCGTTGTAATAGGGCAGATACTCGATCGGTTCCTCATAGATCAGCTCGCTATGGTCCGATCGGCCTGAGGCTGGCACCACATTGATATGGACCGAATGCCGAATGGATCGATAGACCTCCAGCGCATTATCGGCACCGCATGGATAGATCAGTACGTTCTTCCGGCTCATTCTTGCTCGGCCAAAGTTGGGAAACTCCGGAAGATCATGGGAACTGGTCCACAACTATTCCAGATCATATGAACCGAGCATTTCAAGAACTCGATCCGGTGGCACTGTCATCATCACATCAATGATCGACAATGAGGGCAGCTCCGGGGCGCTACGTATGAAACGCAGATCGATCCCGCGATCCCTGAAATCCTGTTTCGAATAAAGCACCTTTCCACCGATCGCATTCACATAGACATCCGCTTTCTCCCGAGCGCAGATGTCGAGCACGCGTTCCGCTCCGGATAGCTCGGAATTCCTGTAGATCGAAGAACTTGGCACCACTTCGATCGGGATGCGGAGCCGGCCGATCACGGCCTGAAGACTTCGCC
>JAEYYE010000275.1 GCA_023430945.1 Bacteroidota bacterium | reverse complement strand
ACCCTCCGATCGTTCACCGGTACTCGTCGCCAAGATCGTCCAGGTCGCTGTGCCGCGGCGCATCAAGATCGTCGCCGGCCTCATCAAGATCATCATCATCATCATCGGAGTCGTACCGATCCTCGGTCTCATCTGCGTACGGATCACCGTCCATGATCCCCTCGGAAAGATCTTCCTCCTTGCTGTGCTCGTCCGGGGCGGTGCCCATGCTGATCACCACGCGCGGGTATTGTGCACCTGGTTCGGCATCGCCGGCGTGGATCAGTTCCACGAGGAACATCCACATATGCAGGAAATCATATGCGTAGATGAAGCGTTGATCGGTGCTGCGGATGTGATCGCCGATCTGCACTTCATCCATCAGAGCGGGTCTCGATCCACCTTCATCTTCAAAGCCCAGATCGGCAAGCGGTATCTCCGGCCCCTTGCCCCATTCCTGATCGCTCACATAGAAACTGGCCATTTCCTGGCCGATGAAAGCGAACGCATCCTTGATGGCCCTGTGAAGATCGAGGAATGTCTGGTCCGATCGGATCTCGATGTCGCGGAATGCTTCACCGGGATGATCGATCAGCACTCGGAAGCGATAGATGCGCATGGTGATGGCGGTACCCGCTTCGCGAAGCTAACCCTTAGTTGTCACTTGTCCGTGGCCGGTCGCCACATGCGGATGGATCGACCACGACGCTGCCTGATCCCAGAGCATCATTCCTGACAACTGACAACGGCCAGCTGGGGGTCACGCCTTCACGGCTTCCTTGCGCTGCGCCACGGGCACATAATCGCGCTTGGTCACACCGGTGTAGATCTGGCGCGGACGACCGATCGGCTCCTTGTTCTCCACCATTTCCTTCCACTGGGCGATCCAGCCGGGCAGTCGGCCCAGCGCGAACATCACGGTGAACATACGCGTGGGAATGCCGATCGCGCGGTAGATGATGCCGCTGTAGAAGTCTACGTTCGGGTAGAGTTTACGCTCGATGAAGTAATCATCCTTCAGGGCGATCTCCTCCAATTGCTTGGCGATCTCAAGCACCGGATCGTTGATGCCGAGCTTGTTCAATACATCATCGCAGCTCTTCTTGATGATCCGTGCCCGTGGATCGAAATTCTTGTATACGCGATGGCCGAATCCGAACAGGCGGAACGGATCGTTCTTGTCCTTCGCCTTGCCGATCCATTTCTCGATATCACCACCGTCGTTGCGGATGGCTTCGAGCATTTCGATCACCTCCTGGTTCGCACCACCGTGCAGCGGCCCCCAAAGCGCCGCGATGCCCGCGCTCACCGCGCTGTACAGGTTGGCCTGGCTGCTGCCCACCATGCGCACCGTGCTGGCGCTGCAGTTCTGCTCGTGATCGGCATGCAGGATAAGCAACGTGTTCAACGCATCGGCCACCACCGGATCCACCTGGTATTCCTCAGTTGGCAGGCCGAACATCATGTAAAGGAAATTCTCCACATAACCCAGCTTGTTGTTGGGGTACATGTAGGGGTGGCCAAGATTGTTCTTGTAACTGATCGCGGCGAGCGTGGGCATTTTCGCGATCAGCCGGTACATGGTGCGTTCCACCTCCTTCATCGGGCGGTTCGGATCCTGGCTCTTCGGGTAGAAGGTGCTCAGCGAATTCACCATGGCGGCGAGGATCCCCATTGGGTGCGCGTTGCTCGGGAAGAACTCGAAGAAGCGCTTCATATCCTCGTGCACCAGCGAGTGGTAGCGGATGTTGCCTTCGAACTCATCGAGCTGCTTGCGCGTGGGCAGATCGCCGAAGAGAAGGAGATAGGCTACTTCGAGAAAACTCGCCTTCTCGGCCAGTTGTTCGATCGGGTAACCGCGGTAATGGAGTATGCCTTCTTCACCATCGAGGAAGGTGATCGCGCTTTTCGTGGCGCCGGTGTTCTTGTAACCGAGATCCAGGGTTATGTATCCGCTATCGTCCCGGAGCTTGCTGATATCGATCGCCTTCTCGCCTTCACTGCCGATCACGACAGGATATTCGTAGGTCTTGCCATCCAGGATGATCTTCGCCTTTTCGCTCATCGCCACAACTTGATAAAGTAGGTGTTGTTCTGAAGGCGGCTAAGTTAGCATAGAGCGATGGCCCGATCATGCGTGATCTTGCACCAAAATTCGATCACCGCGGGAAAGCAGCGCCGATCGTGGCTCTCCTAATTCAGCTTGAAGCGGCAGGTACCGAAAACATCGCCGCCTGAAACCACCTGCAGCATGTACATGCCCGGAGCGAAATGCTGTCCGTCCATCACGATCATGAGGCTGCCCCCGGTATCGATCCATGAAGGGCGTGCCCAGCGGCCTTCCATGGTGGCGATGCGCACATCGATGCCCCTGGAAAGTTCAGGCAGGTCAACCGTAAGATGATCCGTGCGATCGAGAAGGTTGGGCGTGCAACGCAACGCATTGCTTCCATCGATATCCACCTGTGCGATCCCCAGGTCCTTGGTCGAGCCATTCTCTTCCACTTCTTCCAAATGGTAGAAGTATTCACCGGCCTGTACCGGCCGATCGGCCAGTTGATAGTGTTGAAGCGTACTTCCTCCGTTCGCATTCACCGAACCGATCAGCATCGCATCGCTGGCTGCGGTGGAGCGGTAGACATTGAAATGTGCGACTTCCTTCTCGCTCGCGGTGATAAACTTCACATTCACAAGTCCATTGAACTCATCAGCAGTGAACGCTACGAGTTCCACAGCGAGCGGGGAGGGTGGCGGTGGCCAGATCACATAACCGTTCTGCGAACCCATCGTGGTGTTCCAATAGGTGACGTTGCAGATGCGCACCGTTTCACTGAATCCGTTGTAGGTGGGATCGGGATTCAGAATGCCACCTTCATGGATCTCAACATAAGAACCGCAGGGCAGGGTGATCTTCGATCCGCCACCGGTGAAATTCCAGGTGCCGTATACATCCACTTGCAGTGGTGCACCGCTATAGGTCTGGTTATTGGTCTGCCAGACGGTATGGCCTGCCTGTATCACAGCAGTATCACCGGGCATGGGCATGTGGCCGCAGGACCAGGTCGAGGCCTGGTTCCAGTTGCCATTGCCCACGGTGTAGCAAATGGTGGCATGGACCGGGCCTGAACACCAGAAAAAGCATATCAAAGCTCCAGATGCCGCTGTTCTTAAGGCTTCGCCTGAAGATCCGATGTTTTTTGAACGTGTGCCCACTTGCTTCGTTCTAAGGAATTTTAGATCGCATTCCTTAAAGCGGCCGCAAGTTTCAGAAGATCCGGGTTTTAAGTCAAGGATCGTTCATAATTCGCAATGCTGGTGCGGCGGAAAATGGCCTGTTCGCCTTACGAACGGTACGCCGGATCCGGCCCGCAGCTTCGATCGATCTGAAATAAAAAGGACCGATGGCTTTGCCGATCGGTCCTTTTTTGTTCGATGGTGGATCTTAGTGCAGCACGAACTTCCGCGTGGTGATCCGTTCACCCAGTTGGGATCTCAACAGATATTCACCAGCGGCCAGCCCTTTCCGGTCCAGATCGATGCGATCGCTGTTGGGTGTGCCTTGCAATACTTCACGGCCCTGGGCATCGAATAAAGCATATCTCGTGATCATGCCCGAGCCACTGGTGATGGTGATGCGATCGGCCGCGGGGTTCGGGTAGATGTTGATCGAGATCTCGTGATCCTGTTCATCCATACCCACGCCGCCGCATTCGGCGTTAAGGTCCAGCGCTGCGAGGATCCGCGGGTTCAGGTAGCCCATGACCGTATCGATCACCGCACGCGCCTTTGAGGCGCTCATGTTCGGGTTGCTCGCCGAAGCGGCCATGTGCGCGGTGATGTTGGGCTGCGCCACTACGGCCTGCGCCACCGGTGAGTTCGGATCCCACCACTGCCAGGGGCCTGCCTCCTCGTTCAAGCCGGCCTGTTGCGCCGGCCAGTCAGGTGTCACCAGCGGAAAGAGCCCTTCAACATTCTCGTTGATGGTAACAGAATTGCTTCCATGAACATGTGTGGAGCCATAGAGAGCCCGCGCACGATCGGTGAACGGGTCACCATTAGGAAGATCCGCGAAAGCATCATTGTTCCCGAATTCGTTCACCACTTCCATGAAGAAGTTCGATCCGTGTACGGGCACCACAGGTCCGCCGGTGGTGGGCACGATCACGATCCCCTCCGTGAACGGCGCGAACGGATCGAACACCGTGTGGAAGGCCACCATCGGCACATCGCCATCCTCCAGCCAGCTGATATCCGCGAGCGCACCGCCCAGGTTCACGCAGAAATGTGTGCTGTGATCGTAGCCGTTCGGCCGGTAGAGCGTCAGCTGCCCGTTGAATCCTTCCAGGTTCCCCACCATGTTCGTATCGATGTAGCTCACCGTTGGATCGAACGGATCGGGCCTGAACTTCTCGATGAACAGTTCGGCGGGATCATTGAGCGTGGCGTTGGCCAGCGATATGTAACCACCTGTACCCTCGCCGATCACAGTGATCCGTGAAGTGCAGATACCATGAGGGTTCCCTTCGCTCGCGGTCTGTTTCAGGTAGCGCACGCTTTGCCGCACATCATGGATCGCGCGGTAGATCGCGTTGAGCAACGATCCGCGTCTTTCCTCTTCCGAAGGTGCCAGCGGGTTCCAGCCGAGCCGGTAGCTTATGCTCGCCGCAACGTATCCACGGCGCGCCATGCGTTTGCAGATCTCCACGGCACTGCTGTCGGTACGTGTGCCCACCGGGCTGCCGTTCAACGGTGGTGGTAGCGCATTGCCCGTGTGCACGTAGATCACCAGTGGCCGCAGTTCCACATCATCCTCATCGGCGTCGGGCGCATAGATGTCCATCTGCAGGTCCTTCACCTTCACTGCGGTGCTTGTGTTGGTGGGATCGTAATAGGCGGCCGGTATCATGGTGCCATTGGAGATCGCCGTTTGCAGTTCGGTGATGTTGGCAGGCACATCGGGCGATGAGAAATTCGAGGTGAGGAAATCGATGTTGGTGCCGTAGGTGATGTTGGGGCTGATCTCCAACTGCGCATCGGTGAAGACTTCCTCCACGTAGCGTTGCTGCGCGATACCGATCGACGCATGCATCGATGCGGCCAGGCAGATGATCAAGGGTAGTTCTCTTTTCATGGAATGATGTATATGGATGAACCACTAATATAACCATCGCCTCAGCGGCTGTTGAACTCGTAGATCAACTGCACGTAGCCGAGCCGCCCGACGTGCGGACCGCCGAACACCATGAGCACTTCGTTGTTCCAGATCTTCTCCCAACGCCGATCGGATGCGATCGCCGGATCGAACAGCGGCACGATCCCGAAAAGGTTGCTCGCGCCGGCCTTGGCGGTGAGGTCGTATTTCGGGATCTTCACGTTCACCTGCACATCCACCATGTCGTAGCTCGGGATCCTTCCACTGAACTGCGGGGATCCCTCGAAAACGAAACTTTCGATGTAGCGATAATTCAGCCCCATCCCGAATCGTGGTTTTTTGGTGAACGGGATCAGCATGTCGTGCGTAGTGAAGCTCACATTGAATTTGTTCCTTGGTGTGTTGAAGGCCGGGATGATCGGATCATCATCGCCTGCGATCAATTCGTTGTAGCTGTAATTGAAGCCGACCGTCAGCTTCTTCCTGAAGTAATTCACGCCCATGCTTGCGCCCTGTGTGCGCACTTCGCTCGCCGCGTTGGCGGAAAGCCTGTATGCCTGGATCCCTCCGATCGGAAATCCGTATTGGTCGAAAACAGCATCGATCCCAAGGATGAACCCGATGAAATCCCTGTACCAGCTGTGATATGCGTTCACATCGAAGTAGAAGTTCTCCCAATGGGTTCCGCGGTAACCGATCTCGATCGTTCTCACTTGTTCCGGCCGCAGCCGTTCCATATGGAACCAGTCGAGCTTCGCCAGACCAGGGATCATGTTCGATCCGGAAGAGCGTCGGTATTCATTGAAACTTTCGATCGTGAAAAGACTGTCGCGGCCTTCTTCATACCTGCCATCCACGTTGCCGAGAAGGATCGCGCGGCCAACATTGTAATAGAGGTATTGATCGGCCAGCGTTGGATTGCGCACCGC
>JAEYYE010000267.1 GCA_023430945.1 Bacteroidota bacterium | reverse complement strand
TCCTTGAAGTTCGAATGATCCAAAAACACGGCGTGAAGGTTTTGATCGCGTTGTGGTCGATCGTGTTATCCAGCTTCGCGTCATTTGGCCAGGAGCTCATTTCAAGTGCCTATGACAGCGTGATGGTGCTTACGATCGATGACACATCCCTGGAACATTTTCCACCTGCCACGGATCGCACCGCTCCAGTTAAGATCACCGGCCAGGCGAAATTGAGCGAGAGTGACATCGCCGAACTTCATGACCGGTTGAACGATGGAAGATCCTACGGACAAAGTCAAGCTGTTACGCCTGTCTACGATCTGAAATTCCTGTACTATCGCGATGGTTCCGTGGCCGAGGAAATGTCGATCAGCCTTTGGACGAACAACCTTTTCGCGACCTTTCCATTGAACGCTCAAAGGCGGGGCGAATGTTTATGCGAAGGCGAGAACGGACATTGTTGCACTGAAGGCGGCATCAGCATGAAGTTCAAGAAATTTCTGATCGGACTTTTGGAAGCCCACGATCTACCGGTTGAAAAGGAAGAGATCCTCAATTTCGTCAAATAGTCGATCCATGGACCGAATATCCAAGACTATAATTCAGAGGTCATCAACCGGAAGATCGCAACACGCTCGCCAAGGAGATCGATCATTCTCACCGAGGCTGAAAACAATCTGGCACCGGCATTCGGTGTGGTCCCTGGATGGAGATCCGTTCAGCGCTGGCTGGAAAAAGCGCCCGAGTTCCAATGCGGACATAAGACCATGGTGAAGCCGAAGGGCGTTCTTGAGCGGTTGAAGTGAGATCTCCTCAGGTCATTCCTTCAAGACTCTCCAACGCCAGCTCTTTCCCTGCCGATCGATCGCTTCCAACAGATATATGCATGTGCTCAACGATCGAAGTTCTTCCACCGATGCATCATTTGTGATCCTTCGATCGACGACCACGCGTCCTATCACATCACGCAACACGATGCGTTGCACTTCGATACCCTCGATCACGATCCGGTCGGTGAACGGATTCGGGTAAATGTGCGCCAATGTGCCGTGATCTTCGATCGATGTGGGGATATCATCACCCGGACAGACGGTTAGCCCCGATCCGCTTGCAAAACGAAGTTTTGCTGGGATCGTGCCTGGCACTTCAGCCTGCGGACCGATCTGTGGCAGATCACCGATCGGCGAAAGGAACATCGGAAATTCCTCCAGGTAATAGGTGGAATCGATCAAGATCTCCGTGCCGGGAGGAATGGTGTTGCCTTGAAAGAGGTTGCCATGTTCAAAGTTCCCAGCACCCTGGATCACCATCAGACCATTGATATCGTTCCCTACGATATTCACCGAATCGGTCGCTGGCGAATTGCTCATCACAAGCCCAAATCCTTCGGCGCGGTTGCGGAAAAGGGTGTTGAACGGCCCGTTCTTTCCATGCGAATCGTCGATCACGATGTTCTGTACGATGTTCCCTTCGAAAAGATTGAAATAGGGATGATACCCGTGAAGCACCAGATCTCCCGCAGCATTCTCCGGCAGTGGCGGTTGTTGCCAGAACGGATCGGTGCTGTAATTGTACCCGAACACGTTCCCATTCGCACCGATCTGTACGATCATGCCATGGCGCAGATGCTCGAAGATGTTGTCCTGCACCAACACTTCGCCCGACGTATTCGTCATGTTCCCACCATAGCCCTTTCCACCGCTCCCGTAATTGAAAGCATGATGCAAATAGTTGCCGGTGATCTGACAATTGGTGCTTTCATAGATCTCGATGTGCGCGAAATTGGCCATATCACTTTCCACCCCCTTCACCCAGCAATGCGAGGCTTTGTTCAGCAAAATGTTGGACCATTGCTCAACGGTCTCATCCTGCCGCACGATCTTAAGGCACTCGATCCCGCTGAACCAGCACGGCTCGATCTCTCGCACGTACGATGATGCTGCTTCGTAATGCGCGCGAAGCGGTGATCCAAGTATGATCGTCGCATCACCAGCCTGCTCTATATGCACCAGCTGGCCCGCAGTTCCGATCGCCCAGGGTGAACCGACCAGGCCGGAATCATTGCGATATAACCTGAGCAGATCGCGGTTCCCGAACGGGAACACGATCGAGGGGTTGATCGTGAACGATCCCTGAGGCGCATCCACGGCCAGCGGATATTGTTGTGGTAACTCCTCGCCGATGAAACTGATGCAATGGCCGATACCTCCGAGATCGAAGATGAAAGTGGTAAGATCGCTTCCCGCACCGCGGATGATCATACTGTCCGGCACCACGATCCCAGCCGTGAAGAGGAATTCACCTTCGGGAAAAGTGATCACGGTCATCTGTCCTTCCGCCATGCTGATCGCCGCATCCCATGCAGCGTTCGTCGGGGCCGAGCCATCAGCCAAGGCGCCGAAGTCCATGATATCGAGTGCCAACGTCGGCTGGGGTATGTCGTAAATGAAGCCGGCATTGGACCAATCCGTGGTCCGATCGGGGGGAATGGTCTGGCTGAATGAAAGTGTGCATCCACCGGACAGAATGAAGATCGCATAGGAACGGATAACTTTCATGTTCATAGGATGAATACCTAAAAGTATCGCCGATCTGCAGGGAACGATCCTGGCCGGAAGCATCCTTCCTGTATATCTCCCGTCTTCGCAACATGGTCCTCATCCTGTGCGATCCATGAAGTCGCGGTACTTCGGAGCGTTGTGCTGGATCATTGCTCTTCTTCTCTCTACCGTCGTTCACGGGGCCATCGATGGACCGGTGATCACCGATCGTAGATCCATTTTCAGGAAAAGCGCCGAGGACCACGCATCGCATTATTTCATGGCCACCTCGGCGATCGGCCTGGGGCGGCGCGAAGGTTATTACAAGAACACGATGGTGACGCTCAACCAACTGGGCTATGGCATCACGCCACACCTGAGTGTGAATGCCGGTATCGATCTGTTCTCCTCCTTCATTTCCCGAGGCAACAGTAAATGGTTCTCTCGCGTGCAGGTGCATACGAGCATCTCCGATCATTTCCATATAGGGGTTCAGGCGGCTTATATGGCCATCCCTCTACCGGTGCTCGATGCTCCGGACCTGCCACAATATTCCAGCAACGGCACCTTCAATGCATTGGGAATGATCACCCTGGGCGATCGCGAGTTCAATATCACGTTCGCGGGCGGCCCATTGCACAATGGCGATCGGTTCGCGCGCGGTCCGCTCGTTGGTGTTGCGGCCATGGCGCGGGTTGCGGCCAGCGTAGCGGTGATCACCGAACACTGGCTGGTGATGGATCCGTACCGCAACTATCCGATCCATAGCATCGGCGTACGCGTTCTCGGTGATCTGCTCGCGATCGATGGTGGCATCGCCTACGATCGCGAACTTGCAGCCAAAGTGCTTCCGATCGGAAGTCCTTTCATAAGCGCTACGCTGAATTTCTAGGTGCAGGATCAGGCGCTCTGTTCGTTCTCCAGGAACGTTTGCCGCATGTCGTAGATGATACCAAGGCTCACCGCGAGACCACCCATGCCCTGCTCGAACATCTGCCACAGCACATCGACCATCACGTGCACCATGCCGTTCTTGGCGAAGGAAATGCCCATCACGAAGATCACCAGATAGGCGAAGAACCCCACCGCCGCCCCGATCAGGATCGAATAGAACGGAAAGCCCGACTTCAGTGAGATCCATTCATATTGGATCGCTTTTTGGATCCCGATGGTGAGGGTGAGCGCGATCACGGAATAAACAAGCAGCGCGAGCAGGAAATACAGCGTCTTCGGTATGGTGAGCTCTTCCAGATCGGTAAGGGCGATACCGTGCCAGATGTACGATATTCCATACATGACCACCGTGGAGAACAGCCAGGGCGCCCATATGTATCGTTTCAACATCCTTCCAATTTCGTGGCATAAAGTTAAGGTTCCGGCCGCTACGTTGTAACCTTCATCGAACACTGCCTAATTTGCAAGCCGCATGATCAAGTTCCCGAGCCACGCCTGGCCCGCCCTTCTCACTGCTGCATTGCTCGCCACCGGTTGCCAGAAGGAGGAGCCGGCGAAATGGGATATCGATGTGCTCGGTCCGTTGGTGAACACAAGCTTCACCATCAGCGACATCGTACCGGACAGCATGTTGATCGTGAACGAAGGTGCGATCACCCTTCTCTACCGGAACGAACTTTTCGCGCTGCGCCTGGATACCGTGATCGATCAACCCGATACGAGCTTCTTCTACAAATACGCCCTCCCTTTCCCGGGGCCGATCACTTTCACGGCCGGTACCACACCGCTCGACCAGAACGATGTGACGAATTTCGATCTGGATGATGTGCAATTGCGCACATTGATCCTGCGCAGCGGGTTCCTCGACCTGGAGATGAAGAACATGGTAGGAAGCACCGTGCTCGGCCATTTCGGGTTGCCGGGCGCTTCCCTCCCCGACGGTCCGCCAGCACTGAACGTTACCGTGGGTCCGGGCTCGCCTGCGCAACCGGCCATGGCGTTCGCTTCGAAGGATCTATCCGGCGCATTCTTCGATCTGCGCGGACCAGGCTTCGATCAAGTGAATACGCTCGCCACACAACTCAGCGTACAGCTCGATCCAAATGGCAGCGGTGCCACGGTCACCGATCAGGACAGCATCATCGCGATCGCCACGTACCGTGACCTGGTACCGCAATATGCGCGAGGTTTCTTCGGAAGCCGTGTGATAGAGATCGGGCCTGAAAGCACCGGCATCGACATCTTCGATCGTATCATAAGCGGAACCGTGGATCTCGACCAGGTCACTTTGCGCATCCTTGTGGAAAATGGCCTGGGCGTGGATGTGCAGGCCTTCCTTCACCAATTCCGCGCAGAGAATACCAGGACAGGCCAGGCCGTGGATCTTTCACACGCGATCATGCAGGGCCCGATAAACCTTAACCGTGCTCAGGAATTTGGTGGCGGCGGAGGTTTCGACCCGAGCTTCTATGTGAACGAATTGGATAATTCCGACAGCAACATCGATGAATTGTTCGAGCTTCTTCCCGATCGCATCGCCTACGAACTGGACCTGCATATGAATCCGCTGGGAGACATCAGCAACGGCAACGATTTCCTCTACCATGAAAGCAAGGTGCGCGCGGAATTGGAGCTGGAGATCCCGCTGCATTTGATAGCAAGTGATCTCACGCTGGAAAGTTTCGCCGATCCCGATCTGCCCGGTAGCATGGAGGCACATGCATTGCAAAGCGGCGGCCTGAAGATCTTTGCCACGAACGGTTTTCCCTTCTCCGCTGATCTGCTGATCGACATCGTGAATGATGAATTGGATGTGCTTTCCACCGTTTCCGTTCAAGGAATGATCGGATCGGCGGTCCTCGGTCCAGATCAATTCGTTCAACAGGACGTTGCTTCACAATTGAGCGCGGAACTCACATCCGATCAGGTGGATCTGCTTTACGCCGGTGGAAAATTCAGGATCAGAACAGTGTTCAATACGGCGGATCAATCGCAGCATATCAGCATTCTTGACAATTACGAATTGAAACTTCAGATCACGGCCGGCGCCAACTATGTGGTGAATGGAGATGAATAGGATCGCCGGCCTTCTTCTTTTCCTGATCTTCGCAAATGCCGCGAACGCGCAATTCGCCATCCTGCCTTATGACAGCATTGTCGATCTTCCGATCGAAAAGAACCGGATCATCGCCGAAGGTTGGGCGGATTACAATTCGAGCAGCGTCTTCAACGAACTTCCATGGAACATCTATCGAGGTGGTTTCATCAGCCGCGAGATGCGCGAACGTTCCCGGGATGAACTTGCGCCGCACAATGGGATCGGTTACAGCCTCAGCACAAGGCTATCCTGGATCGGTGGCGACAGTCTTTTCGGAAGGCCGCGCATGCGCCCGATCGTGAGCCTTGCGTATCGCAACCTGCTCGGTGCGACCTTCGCCCGAGATGTGTACGAACTGGCATTTTTCGGGAACGCCCACTTCGAGGATCGCACTGCCGATCTTGGCGGCTCGGCGCATACGCAGATCACATGGCAAAGCGCCGGATTCGGAATTCAGGATGCGGTGACCAGATCGTATGTGCGTGTCGATCTTCTGCGTGGCCGATCGCTCAATTCCAGCGATATCAAGGATGCCGGATTGTACACAGCCCCCGATGGACGGGTGCTTGAACTTTCCACTGATGCGAACTACTGGAGAACGGATACCGCCGGAAAAGATCCGGAACACACCAACGGGATGGGTGCTTCGATTTCGGGAAGAGTGAATCTCAAGCGGAGTTTCATTCAGCTTCCAACTGAATTCTCGATCGCGATAGAAGATGCAGGCTTCATTCAATGGAACGAAAATTCGATCGAAGTACGACGGAAGGAATCGCTCGAATACGATGGTCTCGATGTGGAGAACATCTTCGATCTGGACAACATTCTTCTTGGTGAAGAACAACTGCTGGACACCTTCGGGCTGAGCTACGGGAAGAGATCGTTCACAACTGTCCTTCCAGTGCGGGTCGAGTTGAAAATGGATGTGGAGTTGGATAGATCCTGGAAGGCCGGATTGATGGTGGATCAACGCTACATGCCAGGTTACAAGCCGCATGTGATGATCGATGCGAGCCGCCGACTTGGTGATCATGTTCTGCTGGGCGCGAGCGCTTCGATCGGTGGTTATGGTACGCTCCGTTTCGGGCTTGCGTCACGTTTCCGGATCGGAGATCTGATGCTGCTCGAGATCGGCTCCACGCATGTTCCGGGATTCTTCATCGGGCAAACACGCGGCGTGGGCGCTTTCGCTTCACTTACGATCGGTTATTGAATGAACTGGATCATCCTGATCATAGCGGGATTGTTCGAAGTTGGTTTCGCCACGTGTCTGGGAAAGGCGCGTGAGACGACCGGAAGCACTTCGACCTGGTGGATGATCGGTTTTTTCGTGTGCCTTTCGATCAGCATGTTCCTTCTCTATCGCGCCACGCAAACGCTGCCGATCGGAACGGCCTACGCGGTATGGACGGGCATCGGTGCCGTGGGATCGGTGATCGTGGGCATCCTGTTCTTCAAGGAATCCGCAGATGCGCTGCGGCTTTTCTTTCTCTTCACGCTGATCGCTTCCATCGTGGGCCTGAAAGCAGTGACGCACTGAGCTCAGTGGCGTTCGAAACGCGATCGGTAACGCCCGCCGTTCCTGCCGATCAACTCGATGAAGTAGGATCCCTCCGTGAGATCGGAAGCGTTCCACACCGATCCGCTGATCTGCTCGCGAAGCACGATCCTTCCGATCCGATCACGCACGATCAATTCCATTGAGCCTTCGATCGCAACATCCAGCAGCAC